>CAYOAB010000012.1:0-10440 GCA_964401875.1 Microcaldota archaeon | reverse complement strand
ACGGAAAATTCGAACAAGTTCGAAGAATTTATGTTTAAAGATATGGACCCGCCCATGCCCTTTTCCCAATGAACGGGGTCACTTCGTTCCACCCTTCATATGGTAAAAGCGTCAACGGAAAATTCGAACAAGTTCGAAGAATTTATGTTTAAAGATATGGACCCGCCCAGAATTTCATATAATATATATCTGCCCACCACTACAGGAGGGGAGGGGCAGAGATACTCGGGGAGGGGATACTTCCCCTCCGCAGTATTTTTGAACTGGGGATCCTCTGCACGTCAAGCAGATGTCATAACCGCTAGACCACGGGTCCACATAACGAATATATTGAATTACTAAACATTTTAATATTTATTGTTTTGCCCCCTATCTTAATTATGCTCTTTATAGAACTTGCTAAGTGTATGGAAGATATTGAAAAGACACGTTCAAGGTTAGAAATGACTGAAATTATATCAAATTTATTCAAAAAAACAAGTTCAAATGACATTGATAAAGTAATTTACCTTTTACAAGGTAAAATTGCTCCTGAACATAAAGGTATAAAATTAGGGTTGGGTGAAAGGTTTGTTGAACAAGCTTTAGCTAAATCTATGGGTTATGAACTAAGTGTTGTGCAAAAAAAGTTTTCGGAGAAAGGAGATTTAGGTGATGTTGCAGAAGAATTATCAAATAATAAGAAACAAATGTCACTTTTTAGTGAAGAGTTAACTCTTGAGAAGGTTTATTATAATTTTTATAAGTTAGCAGAAAAAAGCGGGCATGGTTCACAGGATGTAAAAATTAACATATTAACTGAAATGTTAAACAATGCAAAACCTATTGAAACTAAATACATTTCAAGGTTTCCTATTGGTAGTTTAAGATTAGGTATAGGTGACCCTACTATTTTGGATGCTCTTTCAAATATGAAAAAGGGGGATAAAACAGATAGAGAAATGTTAGAAAAAGCATACAATGTTTGTTCTGATTTAGGAGAATTGGCAAGAAAGTATATGGAAACTAAAAATGAAAATTTTGAAATAAAAATGAAAATATTCACCCCTTTAAGACCTGCACTTGCAGAGAGATTAACTTCTGGTGAAGAGATATTAACAAAAATTGAGGATTGTATAGTTGAAGCTAAATATGATGGTTTCAGGTTACAATGTCATAAAAAAGGGAATGAAATTGAAATTTTCTCAAGAAAACTTGAAAGAATGACAGAAATGTTACCTGATGTAATTGAATCCATAAAAAACGAAATAGATGTTGATGAAATTATATTTGAAGGTGAAGCTATAGGGTATAATGAAAAAGAAAAGAAATTTTATTCATTCCAACAAACTATGCAAAGGAAAAGAAAATATGAAATAGATAAAAAAAGTGAAGAAATTCCTTTGAAATTGTTTATGTTTGATGTAATGTTCTATAAAGGAAAGGATGTAACTTCATTACCTCTAAAAGAAAGAAAAAAAATAATGGAAAAAATAATTAAGAAAAATAAAAATGTTCAAATGTCAGAAGGGTATTACATAAAAACCCCTGAACAAATTGAAGAAAAATTCAATGAATTCATTAATAGGGGATTGGAAGGTTTAATGGCAAAGGATCTTAATTCCCCTTACATTGCAGGTGCAAGGAAATTTAGTTGGATAAAATTGAAAAAATCATATAAAACTGAACTATCCGATACAATTGATATTACAATAATAGGTTATTATTCTGGTAAAGGTACAAGAACTAAATTTAATTTTGGTGGTATATTGGGAGGGGTATATGATTCAGAATCGGATATGTTTTATTCAATAGCAAAAGTAGGTACAGGTTTCAGTGAAGAACAAATGAAAGAGTTCGGTGAAAAGTTAGATAAAATCACACTTAAAAATAAACATTCAAGAGTAGATAGTGAAATTGAACCTACTTTTTGGGTTGAACCTAAATATGTAATAACAGTAACTGCAGATGAAATATCAAAGTCACCAATTCACACATGCGGTAAATTTGATGGTGAAACTGGGTATGCTTTAAGGTTTCCAAGAATAATTGGAGGTATAAGGGATGATAAAAATCCTGAAGATTCAACAACCGTGGATGAAATAATAAAAATGTATAATTTACAAAAAAAATAATATAATTAAACAAAACCTAACGCATCTTTAAGTGAAAATGTTTTACTATCATCTTCATCATCTTTTTCATCCAATAAAGATTTCTTTTTCTTAACTAAATTTTCTTCCTGTTTAATTTCATCTTGTTTAATAGGAGGAGTGAATTTCTGAGGTCTTATTTTAGGTTGTTCGTATTGAACAGGTTTAATTTTTTGTTCGTATTCAAAAACGTCTGGTTTTTTAATACCATTAATTTTTTGTTCTAAATTGAATATTCTTTTTTCAATATCCAATAATTTATCATAAATCTCTTCATTAGTAACAGACATAATAAAATATTAGAGAGGAAATATTAAAATCTATTCCTCAGGCATATGTGCTCTTAATAAAAATAGGATACTTTCATTTTCCCCTGTTTCTGCATAATTTAACGCATTATTACCCTCATTATCTTGAACAGTTACATCTGCTCTATTTTCCAATAAATATCTTACCACTCTTTCTCTACCTTTAAAAGAAGCAACCATTAAAGGAGTTCTACCTTTTTCATCAATTGCATTTGGTGAAAAACCTTGAAGTATACAAAACTCAATAAATTCTAAATTACCTTCATATGCAGCCAATAAAAATTTTGAAACATAATCTGATTTACTAAATTCTTCTTTTTTTAATGTAATGTTTGTCATAAAAATATATGTATAAAATATTATTTAAATAAATCTTTTTTTGTCAAAAATCAAATCAATGAATGTTTCTTTATCTGAAATTATTAACACATTTATATTGAAATCTGAAAAAATAATTTCGGCAATGGTGCCCACTTTTCTATCACAAAAGATACTTGAAGTGCCTGTTGCAGAGCCTGGATTTATAAATAATTTGTTTTTGTATTCATAAACACTATAATTATGTGTATGCCCACTAAATAAAATGTTAACTTCTAAAGATTCGGCAATGTTATATAATTGATCCCAATCCCCTCTGGGAGAAACTGTATCACCATGAACTTGCCCACATTTTATACCTTCTATTTCAAAGACATTAGTTTTAGGTAAATGTAATGAATCACAATTACCCTTAACAACTAAACATTTTGAATAAGAACTTAATTCATTAAGAACCTCTTGAGAAGTAATATCTCCATTAATTAAAAATAAATCTGCTTTCTTTACCTTTTGAACTATCCATAAAGGAATTTCATCTTTAGAAGAGATATGTAAATCACTTAAGACATAAACAAGCATAAATAAATAAGTAATGTCAATTTTAAAAACCAATTTAACGTAAATAATGTATGCATGAAATTTACAAATTACATCCTTTAGAGAGAAAAATGTTACCATTACTTCATAAAAATATTAATGAAATTTTACTTAAAACTAAAATGAATGAAATGGAAATTCACCAAGGAATACAAATGCTTGCTGAAAAAGGATACACTAAAATTAAAGTTAATGAAAAAGAACTAATATTATTGAGTGAATTGGGCGAAAAATATATTGAAGAAGAAATGCCTGAAATTAAATTTCTAAAACAGCTTGATAAACCTAAGGAGATTAAAAATATTAAAATGGATAATCAAGGAGAATTTTCTTCTACATTAGGTTATTTGAAACAAAATAAATATATTGAAATAATTCAAGGTAAATTAAATATTACTGAAGAAGGTAATATGTTTTTAGAAAAAAATATAGATAATCCACTCAAAAAATTTCAAAATAATGATATTGAAATTAAAAAGATGGATTCTGAAATGTTGAAAATTTACAATCAATATAAAGATAGAAATTTTTTCAAAATAATTAAAAAGAAAGAATTTAACTATGAAATAACTGAAGAAGGGAAAAAAATATCTGAAAAATTAAAAAAGTTCAATAAAAATTTAATAGAAGAAGTTAATGAAAATGTAATTAAAAATAAAGAATGGAAAAATAGTGAATTCAGACATTATGAAATTAACATTGAAACTAAATTAGAAAATGTGGGAAGAAGGCATCCTACTATTGAAGCAAATAATATTTTAAGAGACATATTTATAGAAATGGGATTCAAGGAAATGGAAGGACCTATGCTTGAAGCTGCTTTTTGGAACATGGATATTATGTGGATTCCCCAAGATCACCCTGCAAGAGACGAACAAGATACTTTTTATGTTGAAGGTAATTTTGAATTAGATAAAAGTTTAATTAAAAGAATTAAAAAAATACATGAAGATGGAATTAAGAGAACACACACTGAAAAAGAAGGATGGAGTGAAGAAATAGCATCAAAAAAATTACTTAGAACACATTCAACTGCAACATCTTTCAGAAAATTAGTTGAATTAAGTAAAAAAGAAAAATTAGAAAATGGTAAATACTTTTACATAGCTAATAATTTTAGGAATGAAAAAGTAGATGCAACACACTTAGCAGAATTTTATCAAGCTGAAGGTTTTATTATAGGGGATAATTTAAGTTTAGCTGATTTAATGGGTTTTGTTAAAGAATATTATGCAAAGTTAGGAATTACAAAAATCAAATTTAAACCTACATTCAACCCGTACACAGAACCAAGTATGGAAGCACATTATTATGATCCTAAAATGAAAAAATGGTATGCATTAATCAACTCAGGAATATTTAGAAAAGAAACTCTTGAACCTTTAGGAATACATAAAACAATTATTGCTTGGGGAATGGGTGCATCAAGAATTGCAACGTTATTAACTGGTAAAAATTCAATGAAAGAAATTACAGGAGCAACATGTGATTTTAATTGGCTTAAAGAAAGAGAAAATCTTAAAAGAAATATAGTAAGGTGATTATATGGTTTATATTTACGCTAAACATTCAGAATTAAACAAGTATATAGGGAAGAAATTAACAGTACAGGAAATAGAAAATACTTTAATTGATTTAGGAATGGACATTAAAGGTAAAAGTGATGAAAAAGACATTGAATTAAAAATTGAAATAACTGCAGAAAAAATGGAATTTGTTTCTTCAATTGGAATTGCAAGAGCAATTAAACATTACTTAGAAATTGAAAAGGAAATAGAAACATATGAAATTAAGAAAGGTAAAAATACAATAATCGTTGATAGATCTGTTCAAAAAGTTAGACCAAAAATAGTAGGGGCAATAATTAGAGATTTCGAAGTTACTGAAGAGAATTTGGAAGAAATAATAAAAATACAAGAAAAAATACATGATTCCTTTGGTAGAAATAGAAAGAAAATTTCTATTGGTATTTACCCAGTTAAAAAAATTGAATTTCCAATTATCTACAAAGCAGAAAAACCTGAAAAAATTAAATTTAGACCACTTGAAAGTGAAGTTGAAATGAATGGAAACGAGATATTAGAAAAACATGAAACTGGTAAAAAATATGCGCACTTGATTAATGAAAGTGATGTTTATCCTGTTTTAATTGATTCAAAAAATCAAATATTAAGTATGCCTCCTATTATTAATTCTTATGAAACAGGTAGAGTAGTTCCTGGAAAATGTGACTTGTTCATAGATTGCACAGGATATAATTTAACGCATCTTGATAATATATTGAAAGTTATTGTGACAACATTACTTGAAATGGATGGTAAAGCAGAAAGTGTAATTGTAGATTATGATGAAGAGAAATATGAATTAAATTTGGATAATTATAAAGATGAAATTGATATTGATTTTGTTAATGATTGGATAGGAATTAAAATAAATAAAGAAGAAGCTGAAAAATTACTTAAAAGAATGTGTTACAAAGTGATTAAAAGTAAAGAAAATAAATTTGAAATTGAAATACCTCCATACAGAAGTGACGTTTGGCATGATGTTGATATTGCTGATGATATTGCAAGAGCATATGGTTACAATAATATTATACCAAAAATTCCTGAAATTAGTTCAAGTGGAGAACATTTACCTAAATCTTTAAAGAGAGAGGAAATATCAAAAAATTTGGTGGGCATGGGTTTCCTTGAACTTTACACTTACATGTTAACCTCAACAGATATTCAATATACAAAAATGAAAATTAAAGAAAAAAAATGTGTAAAAATAATAGATAGTGCGGAAGAAGGAATTAATACGGTTAGAACATTAATTCTACCGGAAAATTTAGTTGCACTTAACATTAATAGAAAATGTGGATATCCTCAAAAAGTTTTCGAGAATGGTTTTGTTATTGAAGAGGATGAAAACGAAGAACATGTTTGTGTATGTATTGCTGAACCTAAATCAAATTATACTAAAATAAAGGAAGTATTTGACATGCTCGTTAAAATGAATGGGTGGGGTATAACCTTAAAAGAAAAAGAATATAATTTTTTAATTAGGGGAAGAAGTGCATCAATATTATATAAAGAGAAAGAAATAGGGTTTATAGGAGAAATTCATCCAGAAATTTTAAATAATTTTGGATTAATTGTACCTGTAAGTTGTTTTGAAATTAATATTAAAGAAATAATAGAGGAATGAAGATGGCACAAAGAGAAGATTTAAGAAAAGAATTTCTAAAAATAAGAAGAGAATTTAATGAAAAGGTTAAGAGTAAAAAAATTAATTTTTTCAGTAAGGAAAATTTAAACGTGAATGAAAGTGGAATGGTTGTTGTTAAATTTCAAATAGGGAGACTTGATTGGTTAAACATATATGTAGATAAGGAAAAGGAAAAAATAATTGAAATGTTTACAAACTCAAAAAATTCAAACCAAATAGAAAAATCAATAATTGAAATGTTGAAGAACAATTTTAAAAGTAAAATTATATTTAATTGGGAAACAAGAAATGAAATTGTAATTGAGTATGATGGAAAGGAAACATTTGAGAAATATTCTAAATATACTTTTGAGTTGACACAATTGTTAAAAAGTGTTGGGATCAACGAGTAGCTTGAGAAACGTTTAAATACCTCTTTCTATTAGAATATATATTATGAATATATTAAATAGTAGAAAAATAAGAAAAATTAAACTTACAAGGAAAGAATATGGTACGTTATTAGAACAATTAAATGTAAATAAAACTGAAGAAGTTAAACATCATATTTCTCCTTTAATATATGAATTGAGTACAATTAATTCGGAATATGATAGTTTAAAGTTTCTTAATCGTACTATAGGAAACATCTCAAGTATAAAAAAATATTCAACTGATATCAATAACAAATTATATGGTGAAGTGGGTTATGATAGTAACTTTGCTGAATTTAATCTTAATGAAGAAGGAATGTTAAGTGAAAATGTAATGAAACATTTGTTTAGAAAAAATGGAATTTACATTAAGAATAATACAATGAAAGTTTTTAGTTTAATACCTAACGATAATCATTTTGAAATTTATGAAAATATAAATGAGAATGAAAAAATAGTTTTACCTTTAATTAACAGAAGTGATAAAATTACTGGTGCAATTGTTTTGGAAGGGGAGGAACTTCACGCAAAATATACTTCTAAAGATGATGTTTTAGGACTTTTGATTTTACTTGCAAGTGCTGCAAGAAGAGTTTCAGATAATAATGAACTTGAAAGTGATGAACTTATATGTAATATCAAAAATAAAAAAAGAATTAATAAAAGATTAAATTTCGCACTCAATTCAAGAATAGATAAAAATGAGGAGTTATGGTTCCTTATGATCGACATTGATTTTTTCAAGAAAATAAATGATAATTATGGACATGATGTAGGGGATGTTGTATTATACAATGTAGGAGAAACAATTTTACGTAACGTTAAGAATAATAAAATAACAGGAGAAAGAGATGAAGTTTTCAGGTTTGGTGGAGAAGAGTTTTGTGTTATAATTAAAGGTAATAAAGATGCTGCGAAAAAAGCAGGAGATAGAATTAAATGGTGTATTGCTGAAAAAACAACTTACGCAGACCAAGGAAATGAAATAAAAGTTACTTGTTCAATTGGTATGGCAGAAGGAACTTCGTTAGTTAAAAAGTATATTGAACAAGGGCAAAATAAAGAAGATGCATTGAAAAATGGTATTAATGAATTAATTAAAAAGGCCGACGGAGCATTATATGACGCTAAGAGAAGTGGAAGAAATACATTAGTTGAGGCTAAATAATATAAAAAAACAATGAGATGATTATTTATGGCAAATGGTGTTACAAAAAAACAAGAAGGAAAAAAATTACCTCTTCCAATTAAAACTGAAAATATAGAGGTTACAATTCCAGATAAATATTTGAATAAATTTTCAGATAGCCCTACCAAAATAGATTATGCAATAGGAAGTTTTCAAAGCAATTATGAAAATTTAAGTGATATTAAAGACCCGAAAAAAAGATTTGAAAGTGCTTTAAGAAACATGGAAAGGGAAAATTATGGGAAAAAAGATTTGGATGGAAATGACATACAATTAAATGATAGAGGTTTATATGAAGTTAAAATATTTTTAAGAAGATTGGAAAAACCGATTACACAAGGCGATAAAATAGATAAAGATTATTATGAATATGCTTTTATGGGAGTAGAAATATCACAAAATATGGCTAAGGTTTTTAACCCGGAAAATTCACTTGAAGAAAATGTAAAGAATTTTAAGGAAGAATATGCTGAAGCTAAAAATGTAATAAATGAGGAAATGGAAAAAGAATTTTTGTTTAAAATTGCAAATCATGAAAAAATGGAAAATGAATTAAAAGAATTAGAACAACAACAAGAAACATTAAATAGTGGAACTAAAAGAAGCGATAATTCAAGTGTTTATGTAAAAATGAAAGATCCAAAAATTGGAGAAATAACCATAAATACAAGAGAGTATAATGAATATAGTTTATATGAAATACTTCATAAAACAGAAAAAAATAAACAATATCATCTTATGGCAAATGCACTTAGACATGCTCTTGAAAATTCTGAAACTCTAGAATTAAATGGGAAAAAAATTACTTCTAAAGAACAAAAAATGGAAATAATTAATCATTTAACAAGAGGGGAATCTGAGGAAATTGTTAAAAGAATAAGTGAATTTAAAACAAGTAATATTTAGAAACATTTATATATTACTTTTTATTTAATTATTATATGCGTTCTATAAAAGAACTTATTTTTATTTCAACCCTTTTCTTGACTTCATTAGTTTACGGAGAAAAAATGAATGAGGCCAAAGTTGAGAATTGTGAAATTAAAGTAAATAAAAACAAAATGGAAATAGAATGTGAAAATAAGGATTTAGATTTCAAATTCGGTATAAACCATAAGTTACCGGATGTTTATGATTCAACTCTTTTTACTTATGAAGAAAATGGTGTTGAAAAAATAGGTATTTTTTATACGGAAAGTACAGGGAAAGCTGGTGCTTGTGCCATTAATGTTCAAAAGAGTCAACCTCTTTATAATTGCAGTGAAACAGAATTGAACACTAAAAAAGGTGAAATACTTGAAATTGAAAGGAATGTTAAACATAAATCAACTTCTTTTACAATAAAAGGCCATGGGAAGAAAATATTGATAAGGGATAAGGCATTAAATAGAAATTAATATAATATTTAACAAATTGAATTATGTATGCTTTGGCTTTTATTCTCAGGATTAACTGCATTATTTGAATCTTTAAAAGAAGTTTCAAGTAAGCATAACTTGAAAAACATTGATGAATATGTTGTTTCCTGGGCTATAAGAATATTTGCTTTACCTTTCCTTTTACCTTTGCTTTTCTTTATAGAGATACCTATTTTAAATGAAAGTTTCTGGATTGCATTGATTTTTGGCACAGCACTTAACCTTATAGCAACCATAGTTTACATGAAGGCCATTAAGAGTTCAGATTTGTCAATAACTATACCAATGGTTACATTCACACCTCTTTTTCTCTTAATAACTTCTCCTTTGATAATTGGTGAATTTACTAATATTTATGGAATGATGGGCATTGTCCTAATCGTACTTGGCTCTTATATGCTTAATATTAAACAAAGGAAAAACGGGTACCTAGCACCATTCAAAGCATTACTTAGTGAACCCGGGCCTAAATTGATGCTTATTGTAGCATTAATCTGGAGTATAACTTCTAATATTGATAAGATTGGTGTTGGGAATTCCTCTCCTATTTTTTGGGTTATAGCCATAAATATAACACTAGCCACATTAATGTTTCCCATAATGTTATACAAATCTAAGAATTGTAAGAAAATACTCCAAAAGGACTATAAAATTCTATTACCAGTTGGATTATTTAGTGCACTTTCATTAATTTTCCATATGACTGCTATAAGTATGGCCATTGTTGCCTATGTAATTTCAATTAAGAGATTGAATATTATCATTTCCATTTTATTTGGCCATTTTGTGTTTAAGGAAGATGGGGTTAAAGAAAGGTTAGTTGGTGCGGTTATAATGGTGGCAGGAGTTATA
>CAYOAB010000011.1:0-16147 GCA_964401875.1 Microcaldota archaeon | reverse complement strand
AAGTTGGTGGAAACATTTAAATACCCCTTCCACACATAAAGTATACATGCAAATAACAAAAGAAGATATAAATTATAACAAATTACTTGTGGCTAAACACTATTTCAAGAATGGTAAAATTACAGAAGGTACCAAATTATTAGAAAAGATTGAAAAAGATACAGATCCAAATAAGAATCCAAAATCTAAATTAATTATTAAAGAAATTAACAAGTTATATAATGACATGGGATTGAAAAAAAATAAGGAAATGCCACTTAAAATTAAAACTAATGAAATAAAGAAATTCGCTCCACCACCAATGTTTGAAATGGAATCTGAAAATAAACAAAATAAAAATATTAATGAAATGATAATTCTTGCTAAATTCCACTTTGAAAAAAAGAATTCTGAATCTAAAGCATTCTCTTTAGTACTTGAATTAATAAGTGAAAACAAAGAACAAAGTTACATGTCAAGAAAAGTTATGGTTAAAACATTAGAGTTATGTAACAAAATGAACATGGATTATTTTAGTGAAGGTATTATAGAGAATTTAAAAAAGGGTAAATGGGGTAACTGCGAACCAGAGATTTTAAATAAATTAACGAAGGATGAAAAGAAAGATTTGTGGAGTAAAACTAAAGAAATAGTTAAAAACGCAAGTAAACCTATACCAGAAGGTTCAATACCTTCAATATTCATGATGAAAATCTAAATTCCAAGAAAACCTTTTTTCTTTTTAGAAAATATTTCTCTTAAAGCTTCTTTTTGTTTGCCTGAAACTTTCGGTGTTTCCACGAATATATGTATTATGTGATCACCATAATCATTTCTTTTAAAAATGGGCATACCTTTATTTTTTAATGTGAAAGTATCACCAGTTTGTGTGCCCTCTTTCAATTTAAATTTTTCCTTACCGTGTAATGTTTTAACTTCAATTTCTTCTCCTAAAATGGCATCAACCATATCAATTTTAACTTCAGTATGGATATTATTATCTCTTCTTTTAAATTCCTTGTGTGGTTTAATGTGTACATGAATGTATAAATCACCAGAACCATCACGACCGAATTCACCACCATGAGGTACTCTTAAACTTACATCATCTTGTATACCTTTAGGGATAGTAATTTCCATCTCTTCTCTTTTATTTATGAAACCAAGTCCATTACATATTGAACATCTTTCCTTAGGTATTTTACTAGAACCGTGACATACATTACAAGGCATGTCCATTACAAATTGTCCAAACATAGTATTTTTAGTTGTTCTTTTATTACCTCTTCCTTTACATTCAGAACAAGTTGTGAATTCTCCATTTTTTGCTCCAGTTCCTTTACATGAAGAACAACCTATTTTATGTGAATATTTAATTTTTTCAACGCCGCCAGTGAATGCATCTTCAAGTGAAATCTGTAAATTATACTCTAAATGCCTTCCATAATCTCCGCGTCTTCTACCACCACGTGGGCCCATACCATGAAAAAAAGATGAGAAAATATCACCGAAAGGCGAATCTTCACCGAAAATATCTCCGAAATCTGCATTTCTGTAAATATCTTCCTGCGAGTAACCAGAAAAGGCCTGTTTACCGTATTTATCATACCTTGCTCTCTTATCATCATCACTTAAAACAGCGTAAGCTTCAGAGATTTGTTTGAATTTATCTTCAGCACCAGGTTCTTTATTCCTATCGGGGTGATATTGTAATGCAAGTTTTCTGTAAGATTTTTTAATTTCATCTTTACCCGCACCACGTGAAACACCTAATATGGAATAATAATCCTCTTCTGAAGTCATACCTATTCATCCTTCTTCTTAAATTCTGCGTCAAATGTTGTATCATCTTTTGGCGTTTCATCACCATTTTCTCCACCTGGAGGTGGTGCTTGATTCTCACCTTGTCCACCAACATCTTGATACATCTTATTACCTATGGCTTCAAGTGCCTTCTTTAATTCATTCATTTTATCTTTCATACCTTGTATGTTATCTGTGTTGAGCAAACTTCTCAATTCATTTGTTTTTTCATCTATTTCTTTCTTTTGTTCTTCAGTGATTTTATCTTTAAACTGTTCAAGTGTATCATTTGCAACATAAATTAACGACTCAGCTTCATTCTTGGTTTCAGCCAACTCCTTACGCTTTTTATCTTGTTCTGCAAACTCTTCAGCTTCGGCCATTTTTTTCTTAATATCGGCATCATCCATCTTGAGTGGGGCACTTATACGTATTTTCTGTTCCTTGTTTGTTGCCATATCTTTAGCTGAAACATGTAATATACCATTAGCATCAATATCAAATGTAACTTCCACTTTAGGCATACCTCTCTTAGCTGGTGGGATACCATCTAAAACAAATGTTCCTAAGAGAACATTATCTGAGGCCATTTGTCTTTCACCTTGGAATACCTTAATATCTACTGAGGTTTGGAAATCTGCTGCAGTACTAAACGTTTGAGATTTTTTAGTAGGTATTGTTGTGTTTCTCTCTATTAATTTAGTCATTACCCCTCCTAATGTTTCAATACCTAAAGAGAGTGGAGTTACATCAAGTAAAAGAATATCCTTAACGTCACCTTGAATAATGCCTGCCTGAATTGCCGCACCCTTAGCTACAGCTTCCATGGGGTCTACACCACGTTCAATTTTTTGTCCCACGTAATCCTCCACGAATTTTTGTACAATGGGCATACGGGTAGGGCCTCCAATCAAAATAACCTTAGTTATATCATTTTTAGTTAATTTTGCATCTTTTAATGCCATTTCTACGGGTTTTGAACATCTCTGTACAATTGGTCTTACAATCTCTTCGAGTTTTGCTCTTGTTAATTTGTATGTGAAGTTAACTGGTTTGTTATCCTTCATACCTATAAATGGAAGGTTAATTTCCGTATCAAAAACAGTTGAGAGTTCAATTTTTGCTTTTTCACCTGCTTCCTTTACTCTTTGCATTGCCATTGAATCCCCGCCCACGTCAACATTCCAATTGTTTTTTATGGTGTCTACAAGATGTTTTGTAATTAAATCATCCATATCACGTCCACCGAGTTCGGTATCACCTGAAGTTGATTTAACCTCAAAGATACCACCACCGAAGTCCATGATAGTAACATCTAAAGTACCACCACCTAAATCGAAAACTAAAATTTTATGTTCCTCATTAGATTTATTAATACCGAAAGCCAAACATGCTGCTGTTGGTTCATTAACTAAACGAACAACTTCTAAACCTGCAATTTGCCCGGCGTCTTTAGTTGCTTGTCTTTGATTATCATCAAAATAAGCAGGTACAGTAATAACAGCTTTAGTTACAGGTTCACCTAAAAATGCCTCTGCATCCTTCTTAATTTTCTGTAAAATGAAAGCAGAAATGTCTTGTGGTGAGTAATCTTTACCTTCTATTTTATACTTAAAATCCCTACCCATTTTTCTTTTAGCACCAGTTATTGTCTTATCTGGATTGGTAACAGCTTGTCTTCTTGCAGGTTCACCCACCAATCTTTGTCCCTCACTAAAGGCAACAACACTTGGGAAGGATTTACCATATTGTGATGCACCTTCTGCACTTGGTACCATAACTGCATTACCCCCTTCCATAACGGAAGCGGCTGAATTTGAAGTTCCTAAATCAATACCTATTACTTTTACCATATTTACACCTTTCATAATTATATAAGTGAATACTTATATAAGCAAACATTTATATATTTTACTTTTCGTCATTAAACTTATACACAACGACCTTTGGATATCTCAAAAATCTATCCTTAAGTTTGTAACCTTTACTTATTATTTCAACAATTTTGTTGTTATCCTCTTTTTTATTTGTCTTTAATACTTGTAATGCCTCAGCACATTCCGGATTAAATTTTTCTCCTAAAGGGTCTATAACTTTAACACCATGAGCACTTAATATACCTAAAAATTTACCTTTTAAAAGTTCAACACCTCTTTTTTCCTCTTCGGTGTTTAAAGATTTTTCATAATGATCTAAATCATCAAAAATCACAAGTAAATCCTTTACTAATTTCTCATTAGCATATTCTAATGCAAGTTCATTTTCCCTAATTGTTCTCTTACGGAAATTATCAAAATCAGCTAATAATCTAACATAAGATTCCTGTAATTGAGGTAATTCCTCATGAGCAGATAACTTTTCTTCCTCTTTTTTAGGGGCAATTTTAAGTTTTTCATCATTTACTTTCTTATCTTCACTCATAAAAAAAGATTAACTGAGTAAATAATAAAAACATTATACATTTAATTCATGTATGCGTATAAATGAACAATCATTAACACCCGGTATGAGACAATATTGGGAAATTAAGAACAGATATAGTGATTGTTTAATTTTATTTAGAATGGGCGACTTTTATGAAACTTTTTACGATGATGCTAAAGTTGTTGCAAGGGATTTGAAAATTGTTTTAACTTCAAGAGGGAAAGATGAAAAGAAGGCACCCTTAGCAGGTATACCTTATCATGCGTTGGATAATTATTTAAAAAAACTTGTGGATTGTGGGCATAAAGTGGTTATTGTGGAACAACTTGAAGATCCAAAAAAAGCAAAGGGTATCGTTAAAAGAGGAGTTGTTAGGATAATTACTCCCGGAACTGTTATTGAACCTTCATTAGTAACAAATTCCAATAATTATTTGATTTCAATATTTCCACAAAAAGAATTTGTAGGTTTATGTGCCTGTGATATTTCAACAGGTGTAATGGAATGTACTGAAGTTAATTTACAAGATTTTGAAACAGAAATTGAAAAGTTTAAACCCAGTGAAATTATTTTACCTGAAGATTTTCCAAATGAAATCAATCAAAAAATTAATACTGGAATTAAAAAAAATAAACTTGATATTTACAAATTTGATGAAATTAATGGAGAATTTTTACTTTCAAAAATATTAGGTACAAAATCATTTTCATCATATGGTTTAGAAGATAAAAGATTGGCCAAGAAAGCATTATCAGGCATGTTATCTTATTTAGATTATACACAAATGGGTAACAAATTGAATCACGTTCACAAAATTTCTTTTTATAATAATAAAGAAGATATGATTATAGATGCAAGCACCATAAGAAATTTAGATTTAATAAATAATCAATTTGATGGAACAACAAATGGAACATTATTTGAAATTATGAATGAAACTATAACTCCGATGGGAGAAAGAATGCTTAAGAGATGGATATTATCTCCACTTATAAACAAAAATAAAATTGAAGAAAGATTAAATTGTGTTAAAACATTATATGGTAATCCCATTTTAGTTGAGGAAATTAGAAATGAACTTGAAGAGATTGGTGATTTGGAAAGAATTGCAACAAGAATATCTTATAAAACAGCATTACCACGTGATGTTTTAATGCTTGAACAATCATTAAAAAGAATTGAAAAACTGACTGAGATAGTTTCAAAAAATAAATTAAAAGGTAACTTTTATAGAGAATTTGAAAGCATAGATACATTGAAATTAGTTCAAGAAACAATTAACAATGGTATAAATGAAAATGCTAAACAAATTTTAAGAGAAGGCGGAATTATTAAAGATAATTATAGTGATGAACTTGATAAGTTAAGAGATATTGTTAAGAATTCTGAAAAGTGGATAGAGAATTTTGAAAATAATGAGAAAGAAAAAACAGGAATTAAAAATCTCAAGGTTAAATACAATAAAATTATAGGTTATTATATTGAAATTTCTAAAGGACAATTAAATAAAGTTCCAAACAATTATATAAGAAAACAAACACAGTTGAATAGTGAAAGGTACATTTCCCCTGAGCTTAAAGAAACAGAAATTATGGTTCTTAATGCCTCTGAGAGAATTAATGAACTTGAATATGAAATTTATATGAAAATACTTGAATTTATTTCACAATTCATTAAACAAATTTATGACATCTCTTCACTTGTAAGCGAAATTGATTTGTACACCTGCTTTTCAAAACTCTCGTACGAAAATAAGTATGTTAAACCAGAATTTTGTGATGAAGATTTAATTGAAATTAAACAGGGAAGGCATCCTGTTGTTGAAAAGAAAGTTTTAGAGTATATACCTAATAATATAGAGATAAATGGAAAGGGAAGAATATTCATTATAACCGGTCCAAATATGGCAGGTAAATCTACAATTATGAGACAAGTTGCATTAATTTCAATTATGGCACAAATGGGTTGTTATGTTCCAGCTGAAAGTTGTAAAATGGGAGTTTGTGATAAGGTTTTTACGAGGGTAGGTGCAAGAGATGACATTACAAGAGGACAATCAACATTCATGATGGAAATGGTTGAGACAGCTAATATATTAAACAATGCAACAGAAAAATCACTTGTAATATTTGATGAAATTGGAAGGGGTACTTCCACTTATGATGGTATGGCAATTGCATGGGCAATAGTTGAACATTTAGCTGAAAAAATAAATTCAAAAACATTATTCGCAACACATTATCATCTCTTAAATTTACTTTCATTAAAGTATCCTTCAGTGGTAAGAAATTATAATGTAATGGTTATTGAAACAGATAAGGATGTTGTTTTCATGCATAAGCTTGTAGAAGGTGGGACAGATAAAAGTTATGGTGTTCATGTTGCACATTTAGCTGGTGTGCCACCACAAGTTGTTGAAAATGCAAAAACAATTTCTAAACTTCTTGAGGAGAATGATTTAGTACATAGACAAACACTAAATAAATTAACAAAGAATGATAAGAAGGGAGATAAGAATCAAACTAATATTGATATTTGGACGGTATAAAATATGGGTAATATAATTAAGATACCACAAAAATTGAAAGAAAAAATCGCTGCCGGTGAAGTTATAACATCACCATTTTCAGTTGTTAAAGAGTTAATTGAAAATGCAATTGACGCTGGAAGTACGGACATAAAAATTAAAATTGAAAGTGGTGGAAAGAGATTAATTAAAGTAACAGATAATGGAAAAGGAATGGATAAAGAGGATTTAGAATTGTGTGCTAAGAGGTATACAACAAGTAAAATACATACAGAGGAAGAATTCATAAATGTTAAAACCCTTGGTTTTAGGGGAGAGGCTTTAGCAAGTATTACTGTCGTGAGCGAACTTAAAATTTCATCAAATGGAATTGAAATGTGGTATGATGAAGAAGGTGGAATAATTGAAAATAAACCATCATCTTTACAAAAAGGAACTTCAATTGAAGTGAGAAATTTGTTCAGCAAATTCCCTGCACGTTTAAAATTTTTGAAGAGCGATGAAATTGAATTTTCTAAAATCTATGATTTAGTTCAGAAATATTCACTTGTTTATGAAAATGTTAGTTTCACTTTATTAAAAGAAGAAAAAGTAATGTTCAATTCCCCAATAGGAGATATGAAAAATAAGGCATATTATGCTTATGGAAAAGAAATAGCAGACAATTTAATTGAAATTAAAAATGAAAAAATCCATGGATTAATTTCAAAGGCGAGTTATACAAGAAAAACTTCAGATTATCAAACCGTTTTTATAAATGGAAGATTAATTAAACATAAAACAATTCCAAAAATAATTGAAGATTCATATCCAGGGAAATTCTTTTTAGATAGGAGCGCTGTTGTAATTTTAAATTTGAACGTTGAACCACATGAAATTGATGTTAACATACATCCTTCTAAAGATGAAATTATGTTTAAACATGAAAAAGAATTGTATGATTTCATAAGAAATTCTGTTGCTGAAACATTAAACAAAACAACTCATGAAATTATAACAGATGCTGAAACAAATAAATTAGAAATAAGAAAAAAATATGAAATGGATAAAGGAATGCAGCAAACGTTTAATGAATACATTGATGAGAAAGAAGAAAAAGAAGAGAAAAATGAAAATGAAAAATATTTCTTTAGAGGAATTAATGTTTTAGGACAAGCAAATAGAACATATATTGTTGGAACAATGGAAGATGGATTAATTTTGATTGATCAACATGCTGCACAAGAGAGAGTTTTATATGAGAAATTTAAAAAGAAAATTACAATACAAAACATAGAAAGAAACGAATTAATTAAACCACTTGTTTTCACTTTAAATGATAAAGAGATTGTAGAATTTGAGAAGATTAAGGATAAATTTGATAGTTATGGTTTTAATATAGAAATGTTTGGTAAAAATCAATACATACTGAGAACTATTCCATCATTGTTTGGAAAAAATATTCAACCAGATATAATAAAAGATGTACTAGATGATTTGTTAGAGAACCGTAAAACGCAAATAGAAGATTCTCTGGAAGATAAAATAGCAAGAAAAGCGTGTAGGGCCGCAATTAAGGGAGGAGACATCGTTTCCGTGCCGGAAATACGTAAATTACTTTATGATCTTGACTTTTGTGATTTCCCGTTCACATGTCCTCATGGACGTCCTACAATGATAAAGATTACATGGAGAGATTTTGAAAAGAAATTTAAAAGAGAAGATTAATTTTCAGAAGTTAAATTTAAAATGAAAAATATATTTATAAAGGTTTATGCAGACTTTAAATTGTTTTTTAGGAGTGGAGTATATGGAGCAAGTAGGAGTTGTGGTTAGAGGTAACCCTGTAAATTTTAAGGAGAAATTCATCTCATTCTTTAAGGGTAAAGATGGAGAGAGAAAAGCAAAAGAGAAAGAATTTATTTCTTTTAAAGATAAATTTGAAGGTAGAAATGAATACCTTAATAAAAAATTAAATTTTGAACATGCACTTATAAATGCTGGGCCAATTATATTTGTAGGTTCTCCATTAAATTCAAGTGCACTCGAAGAAATATTATATGAATTCGTGGTTGGAAATTCAAATAATTTTAAGGAAGTTAGACTTTCACCAGATAATAAAATTAAAAACTGGAATAAATTTTTTGAGGATATAGAAAATCCGAAAATAAATAATTTCTTCATAGTAGAAGAAGATGGAAAACTTAAATTAGGCGAAGAGGGTATTAATTATATTTCTAATGTTATAAGTAAATATTCCAAAGAAGATAACGCAGCTTAATTCTCTTTTTTTATATTTTTGAAATTTGAATAATATTTATAATATGTTTCTGTTTAAAATTAACTAATGAAAATTTATACTAGATTAGGAGATCAGGGACAAACTTCTATTTACACCGGTGCAAGATTCAAAAAACATTCACTTATAATCAATGCAATAGGAAACATTGACGAATTAAGTTCTTACATAGGTTTGTGTAGAGCGATTATTAAAGATAAAAAAATAGATGATATTTTACATGATATTCAAAATGACTTATATGAAGTTACAAGTAATTTAGCTGGCGCTGAATTAGAATTTGATGAAATGAAAGTTGAAAAAATAGAAAAATGTATAGATGAATATGAAAAAGATTTATCTGAAATTAAAAAGTTCATAATTCCTTCTGGTCATTTAAAGGCAACACATTTACACGTTGCAAGAACTATATGTAGAAGGGCTGAAAGGAAAATATCACAAATTAATGAGAATGAGGGACTTTTTTCAATCGAATTGATGTATATAAATAGAGTTTCTGATTTATTGTTTGTTTTGGCGAGGTATACAAATAAGAAAAATAAATTTAAAGAAGAAAGTGTAAATATATAATTTACAAATATTGTAAAACTATATTTGCTACTAAAATTAATACTATAAAGGGAATAGCATATTTTAACCAAACATACACATATTTAGCCACTTTAAATTTACTTTCACCGACATCAATTTCTGCTATGAGAACATCTTTATTGACAAAATAGATAATATAAACAACTGAGAAAACACATAATGGTGCTAATAAAGTAACTATATAGAAGTCCATGGCATCTAAAAATAACATTCCCACTAATTCAAGTTTTAATGGAGAATATGAAAGAGCGGAAGGTATTGAAAATAATCCTATAATTATACTTAAAATGATAACTAAATTTCCACGAGAAATATTAAATTTAGATTTAAGATTAGATAAAAGATATTCAAATAATGAAATTGCAGAAGTTAATGCGGCAAGGAATAAACAAAGGAAAAATAATGTTCCTATTATTTGCCCGAATTCCATTACTTCAAAAATTGAAACTAATACTATAAAAGCTAATGCTGGCCCCTGCCCCACATCATAACCGAATGTGAAAACCACAGTGAATATGAATATACCTGCAAGAATGGCAATTAAACAATCTAAAACTGAAATAATTAATGCATCTCTTAAAATTGACTCTTTTTGATTATTATAAATAGCGTAAGTAATCAAAAGCCCATAACCCACCGAAAGAGAAAATATTGCTTGTGACATGGCAATAATCCAATGATTTAAACTCATTAATTTGTTCATATCTACCATTGTATAAAATTCAAGTGCTTTATCAAATCCAGGTAAAGTAAAACTATACATAACCAAAACAGCAGTTATAATAAAAAGAAGCGGAACCATCCACTTTGAAACAAATTCTATCCCTTTCTTAACACCAAAATAAATTGGAATTGCTGTTAATAATAGTGAAATTAACGCGTAAATAACACCATCATAAGTTAATATAAAATTATCAAATGTATTGAAATTACCTGTGGCTGTTGAAACAAAATAACTTAATGTCCAACCCATTATGACTAAGTATACACTAAATAATATGAATTCTACAAAGAAAGGGATGTAACTTAAGAATTTGTATTTGGCACATTTTTTTTCATAAAGTTCAATTAATGGCATTCTTAGATTTCTACCTACACTTATTTCAAGAACTAAAAGTGGTATACCTATAATTAATACTGAAACCAAGTATGCAAAGAGGAAGGAACCTCCACCATTCATACCAAACAAATAAGGGTATCTCCAGAAATTACCTAACCCTACAGCAGAACCCACTGAAGCTAATATGAATATAATTGCACTTGAAAAACTATTATTATCAGCATCCGAAACCATAAAATCACACTTTAATTATATATAGAAATAACATTAATAAATCTGTTCCATTCAGTATTATTCAACTCATAACTTATATTATTTAATTTGTCAAAAACTTCAATCAATTTTTCAAAAGGAACAACAAATTCCTTTGAATTTATGATTTGATCATATTTTTTAAAAGAAGGATCTTTAGGATTGAAATGAACATAATCATAACGTAACATTAATAGTTCTAAATATGAACCTACAAATTTATTATTTTCTTCCGGATTAAAAAAAGTAACATTTGATAATCTTTTAATAATTTTTAATTTGTCTTCAAATTTATGTTCTGAATTAAGAATATTATGAGTGTTAAAAGCATCATAAAAGTGACTATTAACATAATGTAAATTTGTGTTTTTCAAATTAATTATAGGTAAATAAATAGGTTTAAAATCTTCATAAATATTTATACCCATTCCAAATTCATTATTAACAATTAAATTTGATTTAATAGATTTGAACATATGAGCATTATTATAAATGTAACATTTTTAATTAGTTATTTTTTTAAAAGAATTAAACCCCCTTTTAAATGTTAGTTTTTCATTTGAATGGAAGCATTATTAAATATTAGATGTGTAATTATACATAGTTCTGGGGGTTAAATTATGGAAGAAAAAAGTAAAATAAAAATAGGTATGCTTTCCAATGAAAAGGGAAAAATATTAAATGAAGCATTATGGGAAATGGAAACGCATATGGAAATAGAACCAGAAAGAGGATTAATTTCAAATTTTATAATTAAAAATGAAAGAGCAAACAAAAATTCTAACATAAAAAAATCGGTTTATAATAACAATTCAGATGTGGAATTGTTAGATAGGTTTGTAAAATTACATGAAAGGGAAATTGAAAAAATAAGGAAATTTGAAATTTAATAATTAATCTTCTTTTTATATTTTTGTATTCTAATCTTTAGTGTGATATTATGGGTTTAGAAATATGTTTATTTCCAATTTTAATTGGATTGTTTATACTTTTATTAATGGGCATTAGAATAGTTAGGCCCATTGAAAAAGGATTGGTTGAAAGGTTCGGTAAATTAACTGGTGTACGCGATAGTGGTTTACACGTTATACTTCCATTTATAGATAGAATGGTTTATGTTAATATTACAGAACAAATGATGGACATACAACCTCAGACAGTAATTACTAAAGATAAATTGAATGCTATAGTTGATGCAGTTGTTTATTATAAAATCAATGATGTAGTTAAAGCAATATATAATGTTGATGACCATAGAATTCAATTAGTTTCTTTAGCAAGAACTACATTGAGAGCAGTTATAGGTAAAATGACCTTAACAGAAGCAAATGAAAATAGGGATGAAATTAACAAGAGAATTGAAGAAATTCTTGATAAAGAAACAAATTCATATGGTGTTGAAGTTTTAAGAGTAGAATTACAAAAAATTGAACCACCAATGGATGTTCAAGATTCAATGAACAAGGTCGTTAAAGCAGAACAGGAAAAAATAGCTGCAGCAGATTTAGCAAGTGCAACAGAAATTAAAGCAGATGGTGAAAGAAGAGCGGAAATTATGAAAGCACAAGGTATCAAGCAAGCTAAAATATTAGCGGCTGAAGGTGATGCAGAAGCTAAAATTGCATTGGCAAATGCAGAAGCAGAAAAAATTAAAATTGAAAATGAAGCTTTACAGAAATATTTCGTTGGAAGTGCACAAACATATAAGGCATTACAAACTTATGAAGGTGCATTAAAGAGTGGTACTAAATACGTTATAGATAGTAAGAGTAACATAGTTAATGTTATGAGTGAAATGACAGGTACACATTTAGTCCCAATGAATGAAGAACAAATTAAAAAGAAAAAATAACTAATTTTTAAATTTTTTATTTCTATTTTATTCTATGTATAAACCAATCAAAAGAAAAATAATTAAGTCTAAACCTTTAGATGTTAACGCTAAACATGGATGGAATTATAATGAATTTGTATCTGGAGGTAAAGTGAGAACTAAATATTATCCTGGAGAAAGAATAGCTGAATACGTTACAAAGGAAGATGATTGGTTTAACAAAATAATTAATCCTAAGTTTTTAATTCATGAAGGAGTTATTAACAGAAATGGTAAATTATATGTACAAATAGGTAAAGTTTTCCAAACCATGTCTAAGAAAATGGTTACTAAATCTAATTTAGTATTCGAATTAGCAGAGGGTGATGAATTCATATTAAATGGATTGAAAATTAAAGTTAAAAGCATTGCTTTAAGTGGTGGAACAGAATTTGAGTTTACAAAAAATTAAAAGAAATAAAAAAAATTTAATTTTTAATTTCAAAAATCCAATTTCGCTTCACGGAAGCGAAATTACCGGGGGTGTTTCTTCGGCGAAGCCGAAGGGAATGTTAAGTTGCTACGCAACTGAACATTTGAGGGGGGTGGAGCCCCCATATTTAATATACAAACCTAAAGTTAAGATTCCTATAATAATAAACATAGGACAACAACACATACCACTATCAGTATTATTATTGAAACCTGGTTGTGTGTTAGGTTTGTATGTCAATTTCGTTGAATCTGGTGAATCTATTGGATAATTGTTTTGTTTAACTGTTATTTCCTTTTCATCAGTTATAAATTCATTACCAAACTCATCAAATTTCATGTATGAAATCTTAGGTTTAACCTCATTAAAATCATTAGCATACTCTGGATTTGCTTTTACAAACTCATTTATTTTTTCATTTGAAATCATGAAATTAACTTGAACATCCTCAGGCACAAAAATCCATTCTTCACCATCTTTCAAATCACCAGAACTTAAAGCACCAGGTATTTGATTTTCATACTGGTTTGTTTGATAATTCATACCCACATGGTTACCTTGCGAATCATACGCGTGTAAATCCAAATCAGGTAATTCTTCACCATTCAAAGGATATGCTGGGAAACCAAACCAACCCTTAGTGGATTTCTTAAACATGTTTAAGGTGTTCAAGAAGGCACCTTTCAATTTAACAGGATCATATTCACCAACAAATACTGTTGCACTGTAAGGTGAATTTGATTCGGATTGTAATGTTACGAAGAATTTAGCTGGTACACTTATGAATGTTGAGCCATTACCACTCGTTGTATGTAAAGTAGGTTTGTAATACCAACTCTTTCCAACGGTTTCATAAGTCTTAGTGTTTTGAGGTAATAAATTGTTTACAATGTGATGATTAGTAACTGAATCATATCCCACAAAATATACAACCACACCACTCTCAGGGTAACCGAATGGTACTGAACTATCTCTTGCTTCAATTATGTAATAAAATTTAGAATTATCTGTTCTTGGATCGTCAATTCTATACACATTCCCACCGAAATCTAAATTTTCAAGTGAAGTAATTGTGTATGAAGTTCCTAATTCAGTTATATCCTTATAACTTAACCAATCACTTGATTCTTTTGTGAATCCGCTCATGTGCGTAGGTGAAGTTCCCGCAGGAGTGCCCCACCAATTTCCTGAACCCATTAAACCGAAATGTTCAATTCTACCATATTGGCCCCAAGGTTCACCATCATAATTATATCTATCTGATATTCTATTGAAATTACTTATTTTATGTTTTGAATAAAGGGTATGTCCAAACTCGTGCGACCATGTACCTACATCGTCCTCTTCACTTTGTATAATTATGTTTTGAACATAAATTTTACTTTTTTCACCTTCAACATCTGTAACTTCAATATTGAAATTGTTATCTTTCCACCAACATGCAGAATATAAATTTGCTGGGCCACCCAACTGTTTACCTTTACCAGGATGAACAATAACTATTCTATCTAAATAAACTTCTTTTTCTAAATCTTGTTTTTCAAAAGCATTTTTAATTGAATTTAATGCATAACTTTCCCACGTATAAGAACTTGCAGGGTTATTCAAAACATACCAATCATTTGAACCTTTTGAACCATCAGCATCAAAAAATGTGTATGTGAATGACGTTCTACCATACCCATTATAACTATAGTAAGTGTTTACACCTTGTGCAATATTTTGGAAATGTGAAAGTGTTTTTGTTCCGGAAAGATCACTTGGAGCAGAAAGTAAAATTACAGTACTTTCCATACCACAAATGTTAGCTTCATTGGCACGGGCATACAATGAATTTGCAATATCATCTCCATAACCTTCTTCGGTTTGATCTTGAACCATGAAAACATATTTACCGCATCTCCAAGCATAAGTTTCATGTGGACTTATACATAATTCAGAAGCATCATAATCTTCTACTTCCATTGCCTTTGCAATTTCTTGTGCAATATACCTTATGATTTTTAATATCCAATCCATAATAGAATTTTCTTTTGCATTACATATCTTATCCGTGGGTAATGTAATTATAGCATCTCTACCATGAAATGTTGATCTTCTCATACCATTATCTTGTAGTAATTGAAGCATTCCTAATGCATCAAGATCACTTCCCGTAACTGCAATAGCTGCGAAAAGTTCAGGATCTTCTGCATCACCACCTTCTGGAGTAATTTGATAGGATGTCCCGGGAGCACCTTCACGAGGTCCTGTACTTGTATCCCAACCTAAATCCTGTGCTGTTTTAATAACTACATTTCTGGCTTTAGTTTCTTCATCAGTAGCAGCGAAATACATTCCAAATAATAGAATGGTAAATAGGAATAGAAGTTTTAATTTCATAATAAGATTAGGTTAGAAATATTTTTAAAAAAGAGTATACATAATTTCTATGTATGAGCTCAACAAAAGATAAGAAAAACAAATATTCAAAAATAGATGACGAAATAAAAAGGTGGCCAGTACAAATGCCATATAAAGATGAGATAAGTAAATCTCCCAAGAGAGTTATATTTGGTTTTGCGGAGAATAAAAGTAAAGATGAGATAATTAACGTTGTTAAAAAATCCATAGAGAAATATAAAAAGAATGAAGATGCTGAGAAAATATGGGAAGAATTCAAGGAATCAGTATACAAATATGAAAGGGAATCAAAAGATAATAAAGTTAAAATTAATTCAAAGGAATTACATGAATTGTTTGATATTTTCCTTGTTGAAATTGAAAACTTTGATTTGATTATGCAAGAAACACTTTCAAATTCTCCTCTTATGAGAGTACTTGCACAAACATATGTAGAATATGAAGAGAAAAATTCTAAAAAATAATTTTTGATTTTTGGGCCTATAGTCGAGTGGTTAAGACGCTCGCCTCACACGCGAGAGATC
>CAYOAB010000010.1:0-16474 GCA_964401875.1 Microcaldota archaeon | reverse complement strand
ACATATGATCAGCCAATTTCGGTCATTGATGTAAGTAGAAAAATTGCAGATACAATTCAGATTTATACACAATATGGTGGTTCAAGACCTTTCGGAGTATCAATGATATTTGCAGGTAAAAGTAATGGTGATTATGTATTGTATGAAATAGAACCAAGTGGCGCTTATACAGGATATACTGCAACAAGTATAGGACAAAACAAGGAATTAGTGGATAAATATTTAGAAACAAATTACAAAAAAGACATTTCCGTTAAAGATGCTATAAATTTAGGATTAAAAGCATTAGTTGAAGGAGCAAGTAATGAGGATAGAAAAAATATTACTTCAAATTCATTGGACATTGCTGTTATTGATAAAGAAAATAATACAATTGCAAGGTATTTGGAAGAAGTTGAGATTGAAAAATTGCTCTCAAAGGTGAAATAAAGTATGGTTTCACTGGATGATGCACTTATAATACGTCTTGAAAAGGCAGGGGAAAGATTTGAACTTTTCGCTGATCCTAATAAAGTTTACGATTATAAAAAAGGTAAAGAATTAAGTTTAAATGATGTTCTTGCCGCTTTTGAAGTGTTTAAAGATGGAAGAAAAGGAGAAACACAATCAGATGACGCATTAAAAAAGGCATTCGGAACAATTGATTTTGATTCAGTAGCAAAAGAAATACTAAACAGAGGAGAAATAAGTTTAACAACTGAACAAAAAAGAAAATTCTTAGAAGAAAAAAGGAACAGAATCATAACACACATTTCAAGAAATTATATTAACCCACAAAATGGAGCACCACATCCACCGAAAAGGGTTGAACTTGCAATGGATGAGGCTAAAATTACTATAGATCCTAATAAATCTGCAGAAGGACAAATAGAAGACATAATTAAAAAGTTAAGGATCATAATACCTCTAAGGTATGAAGTAATTAAAGTTGCTATTAAAGTTCCTCCAGAATATGCAGGAAAATGTTATGGGGCATTAAAAGAATATTCCATAAAGAGGGAAGAGTGGTTAAGTGATGGTTCCCTTGTAGTCATGCTTGAAATTTCACCCGGATTAGAAAGTGTATTGTATGACAAAATAAATGGCATTACCCATGGTAATGTACAAACAAAAAGAGTAGAGAGGTAAAAAAATGAAAAAATTTATATTTCCAGGAGATTTAATTGATAAAGAAAAATTAAATATATACGGCGCATATTACCATAACGGAAGTACTTATTCTTTAGTTACAGGTATGTATGATGATGAAGAGAAGAGATTAATTATCTTTAATGGTCCTTATGAACCTAAAATAGGAGATGTTATCATAGGAGTAATTGAAGATATTAGGGGAAATGGTTATTCAATTAATTTCGGTTTAGCTATTAACTCATATATCTCTGCAAGAGATTTTAGAGAAACATTGAATTATGGAGACATATTGGTTGCAAAAATAGCTAATTATGATGAAAGTGATGGTAATGTTGAATTAACGGAACACTCTGTATTAAGAGGAGGTATTATAATTAATATATCACCCTTCAAAGTACCGAGAGTTATCGGTAAAAAAGGTTCAATGTTAGACCAAATTAAAAATAAAACTAATTCAAAAATAATAGTAGGAAAAAATGGATGGATTTGGATTAAAGATGGAAATGTTAATTTAACTAAAAGTTCAATACAAAAAATTGAAAGAGAGGCACATACAAGTGGATTAACAGATAAAATTGCTAAATATTTAGAAGATAATGAAGAAAGTTTAGATGTAAATTAGATGGTGATTAGATGGAAAATAATGAATTAACCAAAAATGGTAAAAGATTAGATGGAAGGGAATTTAATGAAATGAGACCCTTGAAAATTGAAGCAGGGATATTAAAAAATGCTCACGGTTCTGCATACCTTGAATGGGGTGGAAATAAAATAATTGCAGGTGTTTATGGGCCAAAAGAATGTATTCCAAGGCATGACGCAAATCCTTTCAAAGCAAAATTAGCTTGTAGGTATACAATGTCTCCATTTTGTTCAAAAGAAGAACATGGAAGAGCAGGACCTAACAGAAGATCAATTGAATTGTCAATGGTTTTAAGAGAAGCCTTAGAAAATGTTGTTGAACTTGAAAGATATCCAAAAGCGATGATTGAGGTTAGTATTGAAGTTTTACAAGCAGAAGGAGGAACAAGATGTGCTGCACTTGTTGCGGGAGCCGTTGCACTTGCCAACGCAGGTATACCTATGAGGGATTTACCTATTGCAGTAGCAGCAGGAAAAATAGCAGATACAATTTGTTTAGATTGTTCTAAAATTGAAGATAATTATGGACAAGCAGATTTTCCAGTGGCATTAGCACCCAGAAACAATGATATACTTTTAATGCAGATGGATGGACTTATGACAAAGGAAGAAATGTTTAAAGCTTTAGATTTTATTGAAAAATCCGCTGAAAAGATTAAAGAAACAGAAAAAAATGCTTTAGAAAAAGCAATAAATAAGGTGAATTAAATGGAACCAATTGATGAAATTAAAAAATCAAATGTTAAAAACCTCTTACAAAATAACGAGAGAATTGATAGGAGAGGTATGTTGGATTATAGACCAATTGAAATTACAAAAAATTATATTGATACTGGTGAAGGTTCAGCATTAGTTAAATTAGGTGAAACAAAAGCTTTATCGGTTATAAAGTTTGATGTTGTTGAACCTTTTTCAGATAAACCAAATGAAGGTGTTATATCTACAAATTCTGAGATGTTATCATTATCTTCAGAGAGATTTGAATCAGGACCACCTGGTGAAAAATCAATCGAATTGGCAAGAGTAGTTGATAGAGGTATAAGAAGTGCTGAAATAATTGATACTAAAGATATGAATTTAGGTGATGGTAAGGTATTAGGTTTATTTATTGATTTATACTTATTGGATTATGATGGTAATTACCTTGATGCTTCTGCTTTAGCTACAATGGCCGCGTTGAGAAATACTATGGTACCAACATATGAAGATGGAGTCTTAATAAGGGATAATATGAAGAAAAAACTTAAATTGAAAGGTGATGTCTTCATGAATACCTTTGTAAAAATAGATGATAAGATTTTATTGGACCCAATCCTTGATGAAGAAGTTTCAATGGATTGTAGATTAAGCGTTGGAATATATGAAAATAATATTTGTTCACTTCAAAAGAATGGAAGAGGGGAAATTAAAAGAAATGAATTTGAATATATGATTGACGCAAGCTTAGAAAAGTATAAAGAGCTTAAAAAAATTATAGAAATATAAAAAGCTTTTTATATTATTCGTTTTTAAACTTAAGTTATAAGGTGTATATAAAATGGTAGATTTTAATGTTCGTGGAGGAAGAAAATTAAGAAAATCTTACAATAAAGTTAAGAAGGCAAAAATTTCCAAATATTTATGTCCAACATGCTCTAAAGTGAGTGTAAAGAGAGTTAAAGTTGGTATATGGGAATGTGTTTCATGTGGTTCAAAATATGCAGGAGGGGCCTATGAATTTTCAACTTCGCCAGGTAATGTGGCAAGAAGGATTATTACTGATCTTAACAAAGGAATTAAAAGTAACATTAGTATTGAACAAATAGAAGAAGAATTGTTTGAAGAAGTTTCTGAAGTTGAAGAGGAAGAAATAGAAGAAAATAAGGAATAGGTGAATGTATGTATCGTTGTATAGTTTGTGGGAATTTCATTGAAAAGATGGATCCGAGTTACGTTAGATGTCCATATTGTGCATCAAGAATTGTATTTAAAGCGAGACCACCAATTTCAAAAGAAGTAAGCACAGATTGATTCTTATGCCTTATATAACCACGAGCAGAAATGTCAAACAAAATACAAGAAGATTAGCTCGTTCTTTTTGTTTAATTTTTCCAAATTTTTTATATGAAAATAGAGGTAAGAAAAATTTTGATGCTATTGCTAAAAGGGCATTAAAACTTGGTTTTAATAGTATTATTTTTTTATACGAATCTCACGGCAACCCTAGTTTAATTGAAAAGGTTGAATTAAATGACAAAGATGAGTGGGAAATCGTTGAAAAAATATGTTTTAATGCTATTAAAATAGAAAAGAGTGAAAAGGACCATACAAAAAATAAAATTGAATTTGAGGGAGAAAGTGATTTTTTCAAAAAACTCATAGATTATGAAGAAAATAAAAATAATAAAGGAAGTACATTAGTTAAATATAATAAAAAAATATTATCAATTGAATGTGATTCAAAAGAAATAATTACACTTAAATTAGTATAAAAAAAAAGTGATAAATTGAATATTAAGAAAGAATTATTTTTAGCACCTGTTCATGATTATACAAATTTACCCTTTAGAGAATTGTGTAGAAAATATGGTGTTAAATACACTGTTGTTCCTTTAGTTTCCTCAATGGGATTAATCTCAAATAATAAATATGTTGATATGATAGATTATTCAAATAATAAAGATGAAGGAATACAAATTTTTGGTTCAAATCCTAAAAATATGGGAAAAGCAAGTGAGATTTTAATAAATTCTTTTAACAATTTGAAATGGATTGATATTAATTGTGGATGCCCATCAAAAAACGTTATGCAATCGGGAGGTGGTTCCGCACTTCTCAAATCTCCTAAAATAATTAGTGAAATTATAAAAGAAATTAAAAATAGAGAAATAATCGTTTCAGTTAAGATGAGATTATGTGATACCACAGAAAAAACCCTTAAACTTGTTAGTGAAATTGAACCTGATTTTTTAATTGTGCATGGAAGAACAATTAAGCAAATGTATTCAGGAAATGCTAATTGGAATGAAATTAAAAAAATTAAACAGAACACAGAATTAGAAATAATTGGAAACGGGGATATAAACAATTATTTTGAAGCTAAAGAAAAAATTAAAGATAAAGTTTGTGATGGTGTAATGATCGGAAGGGCAGCACTTTCAAATCCAGGTTGTTTTTCAAATGTGGAAGTAAATAAAAAAAATAAAATCAAATTTGTAAGAGAGTATATTAGTATAATGAAAGAAAGAGAATACCTTGAAAAAATAACATTAACACGAATGAAAATGATTAATATATTAAAGGGATTTGATAATTCTTCTGACGTTCGAAAACAAATTTCCCTATGTAAAAATGTTCAAGAAATTGAAAAAATCCTTGAAAAGGAGGAAGAAATTGGGTGCTATTGACGGAAATTACGTTAGATTTATAAATATTACCCTCGAATTGATTAACGATATATAAGGTGTATATTAATGGGAGTAAAAATTGGAAAAGAAAAAATAGCAAGAGAAAAAGGCTACCTTTACTATGTAGGTAAAGATGGATATGTTTGGGCAGTCCCAATGAGACACAACAAACGTGGAAAAAAGAAAAAAGTTGGTAACGAAAGAGTTATGAAAGAACGTGGATACCTATACTATTTAGGTAAAGATGGTTTCGTTTACAGAGCTAAAATGAAAAACGCAAGATAATTTATAATGCCTTTTTCTATTTTTTTATTTTTTTTAAAAATTAAAATAATTTTAATTGTTCTGGTTTTCTATATTGTGAAATTGTTTTAGAAATTTGTTTAATTGTAGATTTTTTATCTTCAATAAGTTGTTTTCTTTGTTCTTTATCTTTTAAATATTGTATTGCCTTCTTTGAATCATTTAGGGCCCTCCAAAAAATTGCATATAATGCTTTATCAGAGTATTCATTATCAGGTTTTAAATAATAATTACCAAATGAAATTAGATATGAACGTTTAGTTGTATTAGATGAAGGAGGTTGAATGAAATCTCTATCTAATTCTATGAATTCCTTTGAATATTTTTCATATAACCATTCGCTACCCATGTATATATTAAATCAAAACTTATATATAAACATTTGTTATGAAAATTAAATGTCAGTTAAACGATTTAATTCTAATAATTTATCATTAATATTTTCCAAAACAGACATACTCTCAACAAAATAACTTCCCAAGGGAGATTTCTTCAAAGTCATTCTTTTAATGTGCGACTTATATTGCGAACTTATATTTTGAAATAAAGTATTGTAATTTAAATTGAAATCTTCACTATTTTCATTGTTAAAGGGGAAATTTAAACTTAATATGTAGAAATTTTTATTTAGAATTAAATAATTGGTTTCAAATTCAAGAAGGGTTTCTGTACCAAAGAAAATACCTTTATCTACATAATCAAGATAAGTTAAATTTAATTTTTTACATAAATCACCTAATTGTTCTATAGAATTGGAGATACGTGCATATCGTATTACTTTTTCTGCTTCATGAGTACTCAAATCACGTTTAGAAATCTCTAATAGCGATAAACTTATTTTTTCATCTATAATATCTGTTAAAGTTTCAAGCTTTACAACTTTAGAACTTAAATTCTTTTTAGTTTTTATTGCTATAATTGCCTGATTGAATATTTCATTACTCACTTCTAAATTATACTTTATTTCTTTTTCAATTAAATCAAATGCTTCCTCATTACTTTCAGGCAATTTATCATTTAAATACCTTGTTGTAAGGAGAACTTCTTTATCATCACCCTTAACTAAAAATTCAATAAGCATTTGGAAATATTTAACTATTAAAACAAAGAAAATTCCTGCACCTAAATTAAAAAATAAATGTGCATTTGCAACTTTAATTGCAGGAGCGCCACCTAAGTAGTTAATTAAATCAATAAATAAAGGAAGAAGAGGAAGTATAATCAAAACACCTAAAACATTAAATAAAAAGTGGGCCATTGCTGCTCTTTTTGAGAAAAGGTCCATGGTTCTTGATGCCAATAAACTTGTTATGGTAGTTCCTATGTTAGAACCTAATACCAGAGGAAGAGCTTGTTCAAATGAAATTATACCATTAAGCGTAAATACAATCGCTAAACCAGTGGTAACTGAACTTGATTGGAATAATATACTTAATAAAACACCAATTCCTACTGCAATAAAAACATTTGAAAGGTAATCGAATAAAATTAAAATTTCTGGTGCGTCCTTTAAAAAAATAACAGAAGAAGAAATTAAATTTAATGAAAAGAAAACTAAACCAAAATAAAAAAGAGGTTTACCTATGAATTTATATTTGCCTCCCATTATACTTATGAGAAAACCTAAAATTATGAGAAAGGGTGCGAAGAAAGTTATTTTTAAAGCTATAAGTTGTGCAGTTACAGCAGTACCAATGTTTGCACCAAAAATTATTCCTAATGATTGTGAAAATGATAAGGCACCAGCATTAACTAATCCCAATGTAATTATTGTTGTGGCAGTACTTGATTGAATTATAGAAGTTACAATAGCACCAGAAATTAAACCTCTTCTTGGACTTTTAGTTAATTTTTTTATTAATCTTCTAAATTGTTCTCCTGAAACTTTAAGAATTTCGTGACTAAACTGTTCAATACCATATAAGAATAAAATTATACCTGGAAAAATTGTTAAGGCTATATCAAACCACATGATATTAATTTAAAGATAAATATTATAAATGAAAAAATAGAAAATTAAATTTTCAAAGTGGCAACAACAGTTGCATCTCCTTCCCTTAACATTTCATATGCGTGAGCAACATATGGAACTATTTTTTCAGGTACCTCATAACTTGTAATTATAACTTGTCCTGTTTTAGGTACAACAAAATTCTCATTAAACCTTGAATCATCAACCATAAGTGGAAGTTTTAACTTTTCAATAAATGTAGGTGAAACTAATTTGTGATCATGTAAAATAATGAAGTTGTGTTCAATTACTTTCAATTCATTTTTTTCCTTTTTAACTTGAACTCTTCGCTCAATAGTTAAGGGTTTATTTTTAGAGTAACCTTCCAAATTAACTTGCACAATAGTTGATTCGCCTTCCTTTAATGAATCTGCTACTTCTTGATTAAGTAAATTTTTTGTCGCTAAATTGAATACACACCAATTTATGGCTTTAAGAATTGTGGACTTACCGGATTCTTCTCCACCTATAAATAATATCACATTTTTATTATCATGCTGACATAAATCAACATCTTGCTTACCTATGAAAAGGCAAAAGTTTTGTAAATAAATTTTATTTAATTCCATAATATATAATTAGAATAATAATAAATAAAAATTAAATTGTTTTTTGAATTTCCTTGGAAGCCATATCTTCAGGAAGTCCTCCCATATATGTGTGTTGTCCCTCATTAATTACAGTTTTTGGAACACCACTTACATTATACTTTTGAGCTTTATATGGGAATTCCATTACTTCATAAATATATGCCTTAACTTTTTCATTCAACATGGCCAATTTAAAAGCTACAATTGCTGAAGAAGGACAATGAGGACATGTGGGAGATAAAAACACTTCCAATTTAATTTCCTTATTAATTTTTTTTGAAACATCAATTAAAGGGCCATTCACTTTACCATTAGAAGCAGTGTTTAAAATATATAGAAAAGTGGCAAATTCATACCCACTTGGAATACCATAAAATCTAAAATCTCCCTTAAGATGTTTGCTTAAAAACTTTAGAACGGGACCTTCATCAATACCATAATAAATAGATTTTTCATCACCTAACTTGTTTAAAGAAATTTTAACTTTTGAGTTAATTTCTGAAATTTCACTTATCAATTGTTTAATTTCATTGGTGAATTGTCCACCACTTTCAAAAAATAAAATTTCAACATCATCTTCCATTTGTGAAAGGTTTTTTTTTACTTCTTCTTTTATTGAGTCATCAATCAAATTCATATATAACACCAAATATAAGTGAATACTTATATAAGCAAACATTTATATATTTATATTAAAAAAAAGAAAATCAGACATTTCTATTAATAAAATCTTCAATTTTTTGTTCGGGAATCATTCCTAAAAATTTATCCTTAACTTTACCATCTTTAAAGAAAATGACTGTTGGAATACTCATAATATTATATCTTAGAGCTACTTCCCTGCTTTCATCAATATTTAATTTAACAATTTTTACTTTACCCTCTACTTTTTTAGCAACATTGTCTATAAGAGGAGCAATCATTCTACAAGGACCACACCAAGGTGCCCAAAAGTCAACAACAAGATTTTCATTTTCCTTCAATTCTTTTTCAAATTGTTCAGCATTTATATTTTCTACCATAAAATAGATTTTAAAAGTTAAAAATTATAAATTCTTTGCAAAATCATTTGCTTTAGTTAAAATAGTGCGCGCATTTTGATAAGTTAAAGTTTGCATCGCCTTATCATAATTTTCCCACTTAAATTTAGAATGTTCATGAGATAATTTAACTTCCTTATCAATGCTTACTTCACCCAAGAAATAATCTACTTCTTTATATATGACTTGTCCCTCTGAATAATTAGTTCTAAATATGTAAGAAATTTTATCTTTGAAACCTTCAATTAAAAACACCTTTAAACCAGTTTCTTCATACGTTTCCCTTAAAGCAGCCTGTAATGAATTTTCATTTTCTTCAAGATGGCCTTTAGGGAAATCCCAATGTCTTACTCCATATTTTAATATAAGATATTCTTTTTCAGAACCATTCCTCCTAAAAACAACAATACCTGCAGATTTTTCAATTAACATTAAGTTATCTTAAAGAAGGTTACATATAAAAAAGTTTAGAAAGAATTAGAAATATGGATAAACATAAGGGATTGACAGAAAGAGAAGTTGAAATTAAAATAAAAGAATATGGATTAAATTTCTTTGAACTAAAAAAAACAACCTCACCACTTAAGATATTGATAAGTCAATTCACATCTTTATTCATAATAATACTTTTAATAGCCGCATTTTTGTCATATTCCCTTGGTGAAACACTTGAAACAATAGCCATACTTTTTATAGTTATATTTAATGGTATTTTGGGTTTCGCACAGGAATATAAGGCAAGCAAGGCCGTTGAAGCACTTAAAGAAATGGATGTAACAACAGCTAAAGTAATAAGAGAAGGAATCATCAAAAAAATAGATTCAATATACCTTGTACCTGAAGATATTATAATATTAGAAGAAGGGGATAGAATTCCTGCAGATGGTGAAATAATAGATGGAAAGATATGGTGTGATGAAGCTATAATTACTGGTGAAAGTGAACCTGCTGAAAAAGGTACAGGAAAAAAAATTATATCTAACACTGTTATTGTAAAGGGAAGGGCCTTAGCAAAAGTTTTGAAAACAGGAAAAGAAACAGAATTTGGTAAAATTGCTGAACTAACCATAATCACAAAAAAAGATAAAACACCTCTTGAAAAAGATTTGGAAGATTTTAGTAAAAAAATCGCTATAGTAATATTTATTATAATCTCTATTATATTCATTTTCAATTATTTTAAGAATGGTAATATAATTGAGGCCTTAATGTTTGCTGTGAGTTTAGCTATTTCGGCAATTCCTGAAGGTTTGCCTATTGTTGTAACAGTAACTTTATCTTTAGGAATATTGAAACTAGCTAAAAGTAATGCACTTGTTAAAAGACTACTTTCTGTTCAAAGTTTAGGTAGTGTTGATGTAATTTGTACAGATAAAACTGGGACATTAACAAAAAATGAATTGACCATCAAAATGGCATGGGTAGATGGATTAGAATATGATATAACAGGAACAGGTTACATTGGTACGGGAGATGTAATACATAAAGGGAAAAAAATAGTTCCACCTAAATCTTTAGTTAATACAATTAAAACCGCGAGTTTGTGTACAACTGCGGAAATTGAAAATGTGGAAAAACCTATTGGAGATCCTACTGAATTAAGTATATTATTTACAGGTATGAAAATAGGTATTTCAAAAGAGAATTTGGAAGAAAAATATCCCCTTTTAACAGTTTTCCCTTTTGATTCAGAATTGAAAAGGATGTCCACAGTACACACAGATGGAAATAAATATTTGATATGTGTTAAGGGAGGTTTGGAAATAATATTAGAACATTCAAAAGATATTTCATATAATGGAAAAATAATTAAATTAACAGAAAAAATCAAAAAGGAAATTATAGAAAGCATGGAAAAAAATGCCATGAAATCTTATAGGATAATAGGTATAGCTACGAAGAGTGTCGAACTCAACGGTACTGAATTCGACAGGTATGAAGTAGAGAAAGATTTAACATTTTTAGGTTTTGTGGGAATGTATGATGCACCAAATGATAATGTTAAAGAGTCAATTAGATTGTGTTTAGAAAGTGGAATAGATGTTAAAATGATTACAGGTGATCACAAAATAACTGCCTTGGCCATAGGTAAAGAAATAAATTTAATTGATGAAAGTGATGATGAAAATATAGTTAGTATAACAGGTACTGAATTAAATGAAATTAATGAAGAAGAATTAGATGAGAGGGTATTGAACATAAAGATATTTTCAAGAGTAAGCCCGGAACAAAAATTGAGGATTTTAAAATCTATTAAAAGAAAAGGTAAAAGAGTTGCAATGACAGGTGATGGAGTTAATGATGCACCTGCACTTAAATATGCGGATGTAGGGATTTCAATGGGTATTAATGGAACAGATGTTGCTAAAGAATCAAGTGATGTTATACTCTTAGATGATAATTTTTCAACAATTGTGGAGGCAGTTAAACAAGGGAGAACAATATTTAGAAATATTAGTAAATTCATATACTATTTAGTAGGTTCAAACTTTGCTGAAATACTTGTAATTATTAACGTACTAATAATTGTCGTACTGGGTTTGAATAGTTCGGCAGATGTTGCTGCTATGACGGTACCTTTACTCCCACTTCAACTTTTATGGATTAATTTAGTAACGGATGGATTCCCTGCAATTGCTTTAGGTAATGACCCGCCATCTGGAGAAGCAATGAAACAAAAAGTAAGGGATAAAATATTAACAAAGAGAAGGATAATTGAATTAATTTTCATGAGTGCTATAATGTCAATACCTTCAATATATATAGTATTAACACAAGATAACTTCGCAACAATTAGAAGCATGATATTTAATTATTTGGTATTCGTTCAAATACTTTATGTACTATCCATAAGAACACCCAAATTTATTTTAAGTAAAGAAGTGTTCTCAAATCCCGTTCTTATAGGAATGATAGGTTTATCGTTCATTTTACACTTTATAGTGATAAATTTTGAACCATTTAGCACAATTATGCACGTAACCCCATTAAGTGTAAATGAATGGTTAATTATTGGAGGAAGTGTGTTTTCAGTTTTAATTTTATTTGAAGGAATTAAAAAATATATGAGGGGGAAAATAGAAATTTTTAACTAATTATTTTATTCATCTGTTTTTTGCCACATTTTTCTCTTTTTATCAATGAGTTCTCTTGAAATGGTCATAAGTAATGTACTTACCCTTAAGGCCTCATCAGGATTTAACTTTATAGCTTGAGAACTTACTGTGTTAATTAAGCGTACAACTACTTTACCATCCCTTGGAAAAGAATTTACTGAAATTGGATTTTCACTTTCCAATCTAAGCACGGTTTTGTGGTTTGAACCATCTGTATCGTCCTTCCACCAGTGTATTATTTCATCTTCTATCATTTAACCCACTCCTAATTTAAATTATTGCTCCAATTGTATATTGCCTTTTCCTTTATAAAGAACTTACGGTAGTAATTTTCCGTTTTTCCAGTGTTCAGGAGAAAGAATGAATTCGACAAAAAAAGAATAGATTTATAAACCTTCACAGTTAAATATTTGTCGAAGTGTAAAATATGAGCCGCCATTTGAGTTACCAGGAATTAATGAAAAGTATACCTGAGGATGTAAGTTTAGAGCTTGGAGTAAGAGGAGAATCTCTCATAATTAAAATGGAAAAATATATCACCAAAAAAAACATTTTAGAAGAGATTCCAATCTTATTTTAAGCATAATACCTTAGGTTGATTCAATATGCCTTGGTATAATGCACTGGGTTGGAGGAACAATCCCTTTGATTACCGGCCCAGTGCAGAATTTTTCGTTTTCGATGATCTTTCTAACGAAGTTGTTAAGCATATTGAATCTAATTCAGTTATAAGTACTTATGGGATAGCAGGTATGGGGAAAACCTCTCTTTTACATTATTTAGATCAAACATTAAGTAAAGATAAGTACATTACATTATATATTGACTTTAGAGAAACAAGTACAAAGGAAGAATTGGAAAATCTCTTAAGAAGAAATATTATGTCAAGAACTAATTTTATAGGGAAATTGTTTAAAGCTATAAGTAAAGAAGACACTTCTTACGTTGATGATATAAAGAAAGTTTTAAACAATAAAAAAATGGTTATATTCCTTGATGAAGCAGGATTACTTAAAGATGAAAAGATTGCTAATATATTAGCAACTATTAAAGATAGAGTAGATTGTTCAATAGTATCAACAAGTATATTACCCCTTTCAAATTATGAAATTTACAAAGGATCATTCAGGGAAGGAAGAGTTGCAAGAGAAATTGCTTTTCCTATTCCTAAAAATGAATCACTTAAAAGAATGATTAACGGAAGAATTGAATCTGTTGGGGGAAATAAGATATTTCCTTTCAGTGAAGATGCTCTTGATTATTTAACAAAAATTTCAGGAAATATTCCTCGTGAATTGTTAATTAATTGTCAAAATGCCTCCACACTTTATGTAGATGAAAAGTATGAAAGAGAAATAACACAAGCTGATTTGGAACATCTACTAACAGGTAAAACAATTGGTGAACATGAAGATGAAAACATAAAGAGAATATATGAAAATCTTTCAGAAAATCAAAAAGTTATAATCAAAGCGTTAGTTCAACCTAAAACAGCACAAGAATTAGAAAAGGAACTTAAAATTTCATATGGCAGTATCACAAAAGAAATAGGTAGATTAATGTTACAAACGGATACAGATATGATGTTCCGAAAAGGATTGAGAAACCCTGTTTGTACAAAAACAATGAATAGACCATACAAATTTATATTAAGTAAAAAATGGAGACTGCTCTTTACACAGGAATAAAATAAAATTAAATAAGATGTTTTAAAGCACCTTTTTCTCTTTTTTCAATTATCCTTTTTGGAATACCTTTAGTTTCACATAACATGTCATCTTGAATTAAATTATTCAACTTATTGTATTCTGAAAGCGGAATTTGTTCTTTTATTTTAATTAAATATTTAGAACGTAAACTGTTATAGTTTTCATTTTTGTGTATGAAATTAAGTATATAGTCTATATCTTCATTAACGGAAATATTTAGTATGTGATCCTTAAGATTCATATCGAAATTATCAAAAACATCAGATTTATATGTATTTTTAAAAACATCTAACTTTTGAGAGATTCTCTTCAAAATGTCTAAATCAAAATTATCGAAATCAATTTTTTCATTATTAATAAGTTTAATAAAAATTTCTTCATTCAGACCCACATTTTTAATTAAATTGTTTGCTAAATATCCTTTAAACTTCTCGGAAAAAATATCACAATTACACAAATCAATTACATCTTTAATATGATTATTTTTTATTCCTTCTTCAACGGCCCTAAAAGCTATTGCTTTTAACATAATATCATTAGTAATATTGTTATAATACATTGAAATTATGTTCTGAAGTGTTTTTTTACACATAAAAATGATTATAATTATTTAAATATATAAACTTTGTGATATATACAATAATAGAAATAATTGGTGATAATTAATGGAAATACTAATAGGTGGAATGGGAGTAATAGTAATTTGCTCCGTCATTGTATTCATTGCTCTTATTGCAATAGTCGCATACTTTTATAACAAATTTGTAACGTTAAGGAATAAAGTTGAAAATGCATGGGCACAAATAGATGTTCAATTAAAGAAAAGGTTTGATTTAATTCCTAATTTAGTTGAAACAGTTAAAGGTTACGCTAAACATGAAAAAGGTATTTTTGAAGAAGTTGCACGTATGAGAAGTGCAGTGAGTAATGCCAAAAACAGAGAAGAGTACGTTGAAGCGAATAATCAATTGACAAGTACATTGAAAACATTGTTTGCCGTTGCAGAGAATTATCCTAACTTAAAGGCAAATGAAAACTTCATGCAATTACAAGGAGAACTCTCAAATATTGAAGGTAAGATTGCATATTCAAGGCAATTTTATAATGATACAGTGTTCATGTTTAATACAGATATACAGAAGTTCCCTGCAGTATTATTTGCTAAAATTTTAGGATTTAAAGAACAGGTATATTTCAAAGCAACTGAAGAAGAAAAAAAGAATGTTAAAGTTTCTTTTTAATTTTTTTAATTACATTTATAAAGCTTATCATTCTAAAACAAAATACACGTTAATTACGTTGATACTTATAAAAATGAGGTTATGATTAAATGGGAGCAATACCAAAGAAATGGAAAAAGAAAGGAAGAATGAGATGGAAATGGGTAAAGAAGAAAAGAAAGAGAATGAAGAATAAAATTAAGAGGAGAGTAGGTGACCTTTAGGTGTACCACCTCTTTATTTCTTTTCTAATTTTAATTCTTATAACTTTTATGGCCACTCAGGACGATTTTAATGTAAGAGTGATTTGTTTACTTTTATTCACAATACTATTTGCCATTTATAATGTTGTTCATGCAGGAAGCATGAAACTTATTTTAGAAAAATCTGCTTTTAGAAGAAAATAATAAAAAATAAGAATTAGTGTCTTATATATTTCTTGTGGCCATTGTTATAAGTAACACTTGTCATCCTAACTTTTTTCTCAACATCTTTGATCTTATCTGATTTAGTCTCATTATAACAATAAACGACATTTTTATTTTTTAAATCTGCAGCACAAGTATCATGTAATTCATTAAAATGATTTTTGGCTTCAGGTTTTATACTTTCAGAATAAACATTTTTACATAAGTAAGTTGGGTTCATAATATTATCATTTTTCAATTCACACTCTTCCGTTCCTACAAGAACAGGTTCAGGTGAATACTTTTGTGGATTTTTTTCTTCCCTATCTACTAAATGATATATGGCACCAATATAACTCATAACGATAAAACTTAACACAGCTACCCCGCCTACTAAGAAATTACGTTTTTGTTTTTCATTAATCATACATTAATTATGTAAAAAGAAGTATATATAGTTTTCTATCACTAACGTTTATAACACTTAGATTTACGACTATTTTTATTCCTAACACAAGAGATTTTTACTTTAGTATTTTTTTCTAATTCAGTGATTTTATCTCTCTCAATACCATAACAATTAATCTTTTTAGGATTGTTTAAATCAGGAGTACACCTTTCCATTGAATCGTACACTGTATTATTTCCATATGCAATCTTTTCTTCATGTACAACCTCACAAAAGTAAGTTGACTTTTTACCCTCCGTCTTATATAATTTACATTCATTCTCAATAACAATCAAATCAGTTGAAGATTCATTGTAAGATTTTTTAGTAATAACCTCGTGAATCCCGTAAGTTCCAACAAAAATTACTAACGCTCCAAAGGTAACAAACATATCATACATCCCATCATTTTTAAGTTCATCACAATGTGATTTAAGTTCTTTTCTTACCTCAGTAATGGTTGCTCCAATA
>CAYOAB010000009.1:0-17405 GCA_964401875.1 Microcaldota archaeon | reverse complement strand
TATATTTAAGGTGTATTATATGGATCAATTTCATGGAAGATCATTGACAAACCCTCGCGGAGGAAGAAGGATTAGAGCTAGAGATAAGAGAGCTTATGAAGTAGGCGGTTATTTTGCCGCTCCTAAAGTTAGTGAAGAGAAGAAAAAGGACACTAAGAGGAAGAGGGGAGGTACCACTAAGATTAAACTCAAAAATGTTACTCATGCTAACGTTGAAAAGGAAAAAGGTAAATTTACTAAAAGTAAAATACTTAAAGTTTTAACAAGCCCAGATAATAGGAACTATTCAAGGCAAGGTCTTGTTACTAAAGGAGCAACTATTAATACCGAATTAGGTGAAGCTATCGTTACAAATAGGCCATCACAAGATGGTGTTGTGAACGCTAAACTTAAGGAATAATTTTATACTATTTTTTATTCAATTTAATTATAGGCCAAGGTGGCAGAATCCGGTAATGCGCTAGCCTTGAGAGCTAGTGCCCCTCGGGGCTTGGGAGTTCAAATCTCTCCCTTGGCGTTGACCTTTTTCGGTTGCTTCGCATATCCTAAAAAGGCTCAACCCAAAAAGATGAAGAAGGCTTGGGAGTTCAAATCTGGTTTTTTGCGTAGCAAAAAGAAGAGGCAGTAAATGCGTAGCATTTACGAACATCTCTCCCTTGGCGTGTAAGGGCGCATCCGCCCCTTACTAACCCCGGTATAGGGGCGCTGCCCCTATAACCCCGCTGACCCCATGACCATTTAAATATAAAAAATATGATGACAATTTTAGATATTATAAAAAAAGGAGTTCAAACCCTGAACAGCGTAGCTGTTTGGGGTGTCGTAAATCAAAGATTTACGAACATCTCTCCCTTGGCGTTGACCTTTTTCGGTTGCTTCGCATATCCTAAAAAGGCTCAACCCAAAAAGATGAAGAAGGCTTGGGAGTTCAAATCTGGTTTTTTGCGTAGCAAAAAGAAGAGGCAGTAAATGCGTAGCATTTACGAACATCTCTCCCTTGGCGTTGACCCTTTTTCGGGATGCCTAAATGCTCATTTTTCATAGAAAAATGACATGCCATAAATACAAAGTATTTATGAGCAAAGGGTTCAATCCCAAAAATTCTACTCTTCTTCCCTGAAAATGAATGGGGTTTGGAAGTTCAAACCCTGAACAGCTTAGCTCCTAAAATTCATTCACGGCACCCCAAACAGCAAACAGTGTCTGGTTTTTAAAAAAAGGAAAAATTAATCAATACCAATTCTGTATGAATAACATGTAGGATAATACTCATATTCTAAAAAGTCGGCCCTTATATCTACATAATCATTTAATACATAACAAGGTACATTAGATACAAGACCTTGAGTTGAAGTAGTAGTACCATAACAATAAGTTCTCATTTGAGATTCTGTTAAAATGTCAGGTTGTTGCATTGCATAAGCGAATGCAAGTTGCCTCACAGTTTGTATGTCTAATTTTTGAACTTTATCTACACTTATTTTACCTTCTTTAACAAAATAATCAATCATATTATACCATTTATCACAATCAAATTTAATTCCGTTCTTTTTATATGCAATTAAAAGGTAATTACTTACACCACATCTTTCAGCATCCAAGTGAACATCTCTATAATTTGAAGTTGTGTAATCACATTCGGTACCAAAAGTATCTGTAAAAACATCCGTTACAGATTCAACAACATCTTCACCAACCTCGCTCCAGGAACGTATTTTTTCCCATTTACCATAATCAAGCATAGGTAAGGCATAAATGTAATACCATGCAGTTTTACCCTCGTCATCTAATGCATCCAATTCAGAAGGATTTGGATTTAATCTGTTTAATTTTATTTCAGTTATTTCACTCATGTTTATTGAAAGAGTTTTTCTCTGTGAACGAGTATCACAAGCATTTGAAATGTTAACGCCATCACCATCAAAAAGTAATGGTTCCCTATTATAACCAAATGAGAAATTGTAATAGTAATTGTTTAATTGTAAAAAGGTTTTTGGTTGTTCAACATCATTACTTATTTTTGAAGAATCAGGTAAATAATCATAATATATCATTCCCATTATACCCGTCATTCTCATGTAATAAACACTAGAGTATAATGATTGCGCAATTTGATTTTCATTTTTTTCTCTACATTTTTCGTCAATACTTACAATTAAATAAGAAGGTTTACCATCATACTTATTAAGTAAAGTTCTTGAAAGGTTCATTGCTTGAACGGTTGCCATACTTGCATGACACATTTCTTGTTCGGTTATATTTACATGAATTAAAAATGAATTTATTTTACTCATTTCTTCTTTATCAATCACATCCAACTTTTTGAAAAGCGTTGTGTAATTAACATTTGAAGCATTAACGATTTCATCAATGTAAAGCATAGACTTACAACCATATTGCATTAAAGTTACGGTTTCATATTCAATACATTCATCAACTTTGTGAGTTACACAATCTCCCCTATTACAAAACTCTTTATCAACTTTAATAGTTTCTCTACATTTACCTTCAAGGGTTATTGTTTCCCCATCATCTTTACATTTTGTGTTAATGTTTTTAACTAAATCATTTACATTTTCAGATGAAGATTTTACAGCAATGAAAGAAGGAGTATTTGCTATTTCAGTTTGAGTGAAAAAGTTATCTAACCATTGAGTAGTAAGATGATTTGAATTTATGTAATAAATTGGAATGGTGTTTTTTTCAAGTGCTCTCATGAAAGGTAATTTACCTTTATCATAAAAAGCACTCATATCACCAAAAAATGAAGTATGAACTTTTTCTGTATCACCTTCATAATATGGAAGAATATAACTTTTAGATTCAGGCAATTCATATTCTTTTAATTCTCTTAAAACTAAACCTAAACCTATTGAGGAACGTAAATTTGCTTCTTCGTATTCAAAAAACGTGTTTCCCATACCTATATCAAAAGTTCTTAGGAAATTCAAATTATCATGTTCAGAAAAACCAGCTAAAAAGTAAGGATTACAATTTTCTTTTATGTAACAACCACCACTTGCTAAATCATTATATGTAAAAATATCAGAAATTAAACCTCCTGAACTTTGCGTACACACAAAACAAGAACATCCTTGATTTTTTAAAGAAGTTAATTTTTCTTGAATTAATTGGTATTGGGCATTTTCTAAATCTTCAGTTTTTTGTAAACAACCTAAAGAAAATAATAATAAAATGAACATGATTAAAACATTTTTATTTAACATATATTACACCTAAATTTAATTTTGTTGATCGTCCCCAACATTTGAATTATATGCACTTGAGTATAATCCTCTCTTGAAATAGAACTTTTGCTTTTCATCTAAATAATTTTCTAAATTTAATTTTTTAAATGAATTTGGAATTTCCGTTGCCTTTGAATATAATCCTGGACCTAAACCACTTACATGCATAAATGAACTTAAAGTAAACCAGAATGGAAGACCACCTGTACCTACAAGTAAAGGAATTAAAGGAATACTTAATGGATACCAAGCAGGAGATTTACTTAATTTGTTATATCCAATAACCTCTTTAACCATATCTGATTGTGTTTGAGATAATTTGTAAAGATTCCCGTAAGCCATGTTACGATATTTAGGATTACCATAATGTGGTGCAGAAGAAAGTAAATTCATGGCCCTGTTAGGATAAAATGTTGAATTGGATGTTAACTCTCCATAGTAAATATCATTCATTAAAGTTATTTCCCTACCTGCAATAAACCTATTGTTTGTGAATGGAGCATAAAAACCAACATCGTAAAGGAACTCTGCAGATTTTTTCATTGAACGAGCATCTTTATATGTATAAACTTTATCCTTGAAATCCATTTCAAGTTCATTGGGTTTAAATGCAATGTAATTGTAAACATCTCTTAAACCACCAGGAGTACCTCTATAACTACCGCCAAAGAAATCCATAACTTCACTTAATCTTGATTCACCACGAATATTTTTTGAAAATAATGAAATCATTAAATCTCTACTTAAAGGAGTTTTACCACTAGGTAAAGGATTTAAGTATTCACCATACCTATCTTTTTCCATACCCATTTTCATTTGGAAATAATTAATTAAATTGAAACGACTACTTACACCCATAGGTGAAGTGATTGTTGGAACATCACTTATCATATAATTGAAAGCATATCTTCTTCTGTAAGTTTCCTTAACATTTTTGAAAACGAATGGGAAAAAACTTGATGAAAACCAACCTACATTACCAGTTTGTCCGAAAGTACCAGCATATTGTAATGGTGTTGAAGATATAGGTCCTGCGAATTGTGTACCACCATATTCATTACCAGGAAAACCGAATGCAGTTTTACGTGTGTGCGCACTTAAATTACGGGTTTTATAAAGACCTTCATAAGTGTTAGTGAAATTTTCAAATAAGATTGAAGAGGTTGCAAATAGTTTATCATAAATTATATCCCTCTTATCAATTTGTTTTGCCTTTTCTAAATGTCTCTCGGTAATTTCTTTCCAATCATCTCTATTTTTTGAGATCCCAGAATAGTATTTAATTTCTTTTTCCAATCCTTTTATTTTCTTTTCATAATCAATTCTTGAATCGTTTATGGATTGTAATTGTGAAAGTCTTCTTTTAGCAAATTCAAGGTCTTTAGGATTTTTACCTGTTGTATCTTTAATATATTCTTTTAAAAATTCTATTGCTGTTTCAGCACCTATCAAATTAGAATTAAAGTGAGAATTAATTTCTTTAAGAGATTTCTTTTCAAATTTATCAAGTAATTTTTGTTCTACTTCATAATCTTCTATTCTTTCTTTTCTATAATCTTTTTCAAAATTCTTTTTCATTAGCTTTAATTCTAAATCATATTTAACATTATATTCCCCTCCAAAAGGAACTAATAAATTAATTATTTTATCATAATTTCTATCTAATTCGATGGCAGAATTATCTAAAAGTGCTTTTTTCATCGCATCAAGTATATTTTGTTTGTTTTTTCTAAGTTCTGTAATAGATTTTAAATCAGATTGGAAGTTTTCAAATTCTTTATTCAATTTATTAAGTTCAATTTTTGCTAAATAAGATTTATCAGCACTACCTTTTTCAATAACATTTTCCAACTCGGCTCTTTTCATTTGAATTGCATTTTCTAATTCATTTTTATCAAATTTATCTTCACCAAATTTTTCTATATTCAAATTGAAATATTTCTTTATTTGTTCCTTCTTTGAAAATAATAATTTATCTGTGACATCATCTATTTTTTTTGAATATTTTGAAACGTTCAATTCTAAATCTTTTTCACCAGAAACAATCCTATTTGAATAAGACCATTTATCTAAATATAAATTAACCATTAAATCTGAAACATTTTTGTTTCTTAATAAATCATTAACATTTGTGACATCAAACGAACTATAATTTGCAAGAGATTTAGCAAAATAATCTTTTGAACGAAATTCCGTATTAAATATTGAAACGGACTCAGACATCATACCAATCATAGGAAAAGATACGAAATATTTGTTAATTTCTCTTTCGAGCGAGAAACCAAAAGTCCTCCATTTTAAAAATTCATCACTTGCAAATATAACCTCTCTCTTACTACCATCTTCCTGCTCTACTAATTTAGGCATTTTAACATTTATGACTTTACCAACAATGGCTTCAGTTTTGAAAGAAGGTTGATAATCTTTTGCAATTTTGTAATTATAAAATATATTTTCATAATTCTGTATATTTTTAGCAAGAAAAATTGAACTTATACCAATTCTTTCCATAATTTGTTCGGTACTCAAACCATCAAATGATTTTAATTTCTCTTCCAACTTTTCTATGTATTCTTTTCTCTTTTCTTTATTTTCAAATAAAGTTTTTATATACTCTTGTCTCTCCTCATTATTATTAAATTCTGTATTGGTAACATCAAGAACATTTCTATATGTTGAAACTAAAGTATTGAACGCTCTCTCTTTATCCCCTGCTTGGTATAATGGAATATAATTTGAACGAATATCCACATTCCATGCAAACCTCATTTCTGCTTCTGCAGTAATCTCCATGCCGGGTAAAATTAATCCATTTCCAGCAATATCTCCAAATAAACTATTTACATTTGATATTATTTTTGAATCTGCTTTTAAATTTCTTGATTTTAATTCATTTTCAATTATTTCAAGAAGTTTACTTTCATCTTTATCAAATCTGAATTTGTCAAAGGCCTTACTTAAGAAATAAATTTCCTGATTGTTTTTTGGATTGTTACCTCCAATTAAGAATTCCACTCCTTTACTTCTCATTAAATCATATGTGTCCTTTTCAGAACCAAGAATTTCTATTCTTATCTCATTTAATTTGTCAATTTCAAATTCATCTATTTTATTCTTTACCCGTTCAAAATTTCCATCTAAGATATCATAAAAAGTGTAAATGTCAATATTAAGATTATATTTATCATCTAAATCTTTCAAAATTTCTTCTTCTGCTTGTTCCCAACCCCTATGATACACTCTACTATACATACTTTGATTATTAGATCCATAAACAGTTTTTTGTAACAATTTCATTTTTTCGTTATTGAAAATCTTTTTATCTAACTTTAAATTATATCTAATCCTATCAAATTTACCTTCTAAAATATCATAAATTACCTGTGAATTTACCTTAAAACCAAACTCTTTTTCTAATATTTCTAAACGTGGTTTTTCATATGTTTCCCTGAAATATATATCATAAGAATCACCAAGTACAGGAAGTAAAGTTCCTGTTATTTCAGTGAAAATCTGTTGTCCGGAAAGTTCTTTTGTATCTTCAACAAGATTACCAAGATATAAATTCATCTTGAGAACTTTATCTCTTTTTTCATCATTTATTACCGTTGCGATATTATATAATTTATTATAAGTGGAAACAGAATAATCAACATAATCTCTTAATTTGAATATGTTCTGTTGTAAAACTGGCATCCTTATGGCCTCAGCCCTGTGTAATGAAGAATCATTTATCCATTTTTCTGCAATGTATTTATTATTATCAAAATCAATCTCCTTAGTTAGAAGTTTCATGTTAGAATTACTCAAATCTATTTGAGTTCTAAATAAATTCGTTAAATTTACTTTATCATTTTTATTTAAATTAGAAAACAATGAATTTGAAACGATATTGAATACTTCATCTGCTTTTTCCCTAAATATTATTTCTTTTTCATTTAATTCGCTAAATTCTTTTGTAAATATATCAGAAGAGTAATTTCCTTCGTAATACTCTGAAAGAGTATCTGCAAAATATTCTCTCATTTTATTCAAATTGTCTTCAGGAATATTTATTTTACCATTATTTTTTTCAAAAATTTCCAAAGAATCATTAAAATGATCTATGAAAACAGCATAAAGTAAATAATCAGATTTTAATTTTTGAGTTCTTGGACTCATACGTTGAGTGTGAGGAGTATCTGGACCATATATTTTAATTAATTCTTTTTTATCAAAGGACATTGCTTCTATAGCATCAACAACAGTCTTGAAACCTTTTGTTTCCAATAACTCTTTCATCCTTATTTCTTCACCATTATATTCTATTTTTGAATCAAATCCACCGTATATTTCTAAATAACTTTCAGCAACAACTCTAGGGTTTTGGACACTATCAATTAAACCCAATTCAATTAAATCTTCATCTTTTTTCAACTTATCAAAATAAGAAATTATTTTTTCAGAACCTGAAATCATACCTTGTGAATCTTCAATAATTTCCAGGTTTTTTATTTCAGAATGTAAAGATTCAGCTTTCTTTATTCTATCACTTGACACCCCGTATATTTTCGCTCGATTTAAAATTTTATCAAAACGTTCTTTTGGATTATATTTACTTACCAGTTCGCCATAAACCTTGTCAAACTCTTTTAATTTTTCTTTATTTCCATCTAATTTTTCTAATACTTTATTATATAAATATCTTGAAGGAATATTTTGTAATTCAGTTAACATCTTTTTGGAATAAAATAAAGCACCAATATTATTTAGTAAATTATCTGGTTTAACTATAGCTTTTGTTTTACTTAGTTGAGAAATTACTTTTTCATCTTCAGAAACTTGTTCTTCAAAAGCCATAGATTCGGTTAGTTGTCTATAAGATTGTATTATTTTCTCATGTCTTTCTTTAATTTCTTTTTTATCTTTTGCTCCTATTTCTAAACTTTTAAATAAAGTATTAATTTTATCTTCAAATGTATAATCAATATCTTTCAATTTCAATTTGGGTTTTTCTTTACTCTCTTTAGGTTTGTAAATAATAATTAAATTACTTATGTATTTTTTATCTTTTTCTGAAATATCACCTAAACTTTCAAGATATTCTAATTCTTTAACCAGATTGTCTCTATTAATTTTAACATTTATTCCAGCATTTTTAACTTTATCTTTAAGAACATCACCCAATAATTCAATCTTATCTTCTTCATAATTTTTAGATTTTGAATCTAAACTTGTTTGTAATATTTTTAAATCGTCTTTTATAGCATCAATTTCCTTCTTTTTAGCTTCCCTTTTAGCTTTTTCAATAAAATTTTCTGAATCTTTAGGTTGAGAAATTTTATTATAAAAATTATCATCATCAATTTCTTTAAACAATTGATCTGCTTTATTTTTTGCAGAAATATCTTTAATTTTCTCCTTTCCTTTTTTATATAAATAACCTATTGTTTTTGTTTCAAGGGAACCTCCTTTTCTAATGAAACCTTCAGTACTTAAAACTACTTCACTCACAATAGGAACAGATTCAACAAATTTACGAACTTTACCTATTTTATGACCAGAAGTTTGTCCCCTCATTAAATTTGAACGTAAATTCACTTTAATATCTGCCCTTATATAATTTTCATAATCATTTTGAAATTTATCTAAACGAATATTTTCTTTTTCATCTAATTTGAGATTCTTAAATTCTTCTGAGAAATCTTCTAATTTTAATTTTGATTCAAAGAATTTTTTCATTTTAGCAGTACTTTCCAACCTCAATTCATTTTCTGAAATTAAAGCATCTATACCTTTTTTGTTTTTTAATAAAGAATCAATTTCTTTTTCTAAAGTAGAAAGAAGAATATCATAATCCTTTTGAACCTTATTCATATAAGCACTTAAAGCAGTTAATACAGCTACTGAAATTTTTTCATTACTCCATCCTTTTTCTTCACCTAATTTTTGATATTTTATTTGTAAGAAATCTTTAACTTTAATTTCTATATCTTTAAAGAAATTTTTAACTATTTTATCTGAATTCTTTTTAAGTGCATCTACCTTTCTTCTTCCCTCTCTTATCTCATTCTTTTTAAGATTTATATCTATTTTAATTTTAGATTTAGCTGTAGGTAACCTCGGAGTGGTTATATCAAAAAATTTCAATGGACTTCCACCTGTTACAAAAAGAGCAGAAACTAAAAATCCTATGAAAACGAAAAATAAAATACATACTTGTTGATTTGTTGAATCTGAATCAATTTCTTCCATTACCTTTTCAAAAGCAACACCTGCTTTTGTGTTTTTGTCTTTACAGAGAATAATAGATGCTGTTTTGAAAGATTTAAGGGTTTCTGATTCTTTAAATTCGGCATAAATCTCAAAACAAGATTCATCAGTATCAAAAATATCTGAATTTAAATCAATTGTAATATTACATTTACTATTTTTTGTGGAACATCTACCTATTTCATCATTAAGAAACTTGGTTTCATAAACAATTATTTCTTGCCCATTTGAAACATAATCTCTATTGAAAAATAGTTCTGGAGAATTAGCATCACCAACATCATTATAAATTTCTTTTTTGAATACCATTTGAGACATTTCCATACGTAAAATATACTTATTTTCACCTAAAGGATAATATTGAACATCAATATGGGTTTTATTTTTAAGATCAGGTGGGAAAAGGGATATAATATCAGGTGTCTCTGGATTTAATAGTTGCTCGGGAGATATTGCATAAATAACACTACCTATGAACAAGAACAATAAAATTAACGCAAACTCCCTCTTCATAAGCTTCAACTACAGATATATATGGTAGTTTTAATATAAAAACTTTACTTATTTTTTGGGTTTTCTACCTTTAATGGCAGGGGGTTTAAACTCCGGAAACATTTTTTTAAGTAATGCTACATCTGGTGTAAGTGAATATCCTACTACTGAACTAGCTAAAACAAAATTGAATGAATCATTCCCAGCGACATCATATGCCATTATTAATGAATTTATATTCTTTCTTTTACCTTTCAATTTCTTACTAAAATCTTCCAAAATGGACTGATATTTAGGGTTTTTTTCATATATTTTACCTAAAAGAGAGAATTTTTGGTTTAATAAAAATGATGCCACCTCTCGCGGTTCAATATCATCTTCACCTGAAAGCTTTTTTATAACTACCCAATCCTTATTACTCATTAAAGTAACTTTTTTTAATATCTTTGGAGAAGTGATTTTAACCTCTGAAACAATAAATGACTTAAAGTAATGATTAAATAAAGTTTCAAAAACTATATTTTCTATCAACGCAGCATATTCACCCGCTGCATATTCTTTCATTTTAATTTTTTCTAATGCTTCCTTTATATTTTTATAAGGTTTAACTTCAGAAAGAAGTTTTGAACGTATTTTTAAAACGTCAATACCAAGAATTTCATAAGGAACATCTCCAATAACAGCATATGCACCCTCCACACCTTCTGAAAGTGAAGCATTTTCATAATATTTTTTCCATTTTTTATAATCTATATTTATTGATATCATCTAAAAAACACCTATTTAACTTTATTCAAGAAACCTTTACATACCTCTATAAAGGAATTTAAATCTGTATTATTAACAATCATTTCATCTGAAAGAGCAATGGCTTTTGAAATACCATACCCCAATTCCATCTCATCAGACCATAAAAATTCATCATAATTTGAAGGATCATCAATTTTATGTTTTCTCATTAAAACCCTTTCATACCTTGCCCTCGGGGAAGAATGAATTGAAAGTAATAAAACTTCTTTCTCACCAAATACTTCCCTGAATTTTCTCACTTCATACATACCTCTTATACCTACTATCAATATGTTTTTTGAAGATTCTGTTTCAAGTTTCTTTACCATCTCACGTGCAACAATATCTTTACCATACCTTTCTCTTATATCTTTAGCAAATTCACGCATACTTGTATTGTCAATTTTAACATTTTGTTTAATCATCATATCTTCAACAATAGAACGCATCTCGTATATTTTATAACCCATTGAAATTGCAATTTCACCAAATACTGTTTTTCCACTTCCACGCATACCAGTTACACATATTATACACACATAAATCACCAAGGTACCTTCTTCAAACCCATTTTATTAGCCATAATGTTAGAAACTTTATGGGTAAAGAAAGTTATTAATAATATAATCAAAATGCTAGGTATTGAAAGAATTACATTAAAATCAGGAGAAATAACAATATAATTGTATGAGAAAATAATAGCAAAAATTATGAAAGTTAATTGATCTAGAACTAAAGAGGGTTTACCTCTATCTAAACCCATCCTTCTCTTTATAAAACTTCCAAATAAATCACCAAACATTGTTCCAATACTTGCACCAATTGAAATCAAAAGAATGAATATGTCATTTAATAAGTAGGATAGAATTACACCTATAAGGATACCAAAAAGGACACCTGAGAAAAAACCTTTATATGTTTTACCATCACCGAAAATTCTTTTACCATCAAAGAAATTTCTTCCTAAATCAATAGGAGGACCACCACCGAAGATAACTGGTACCGCGTTAGCGAAGAATGGAGGTAATAAGAAAATTGCAATGTAAAACAAATCGATATCAAACATTGAGTTTTATTTGGAGGATGAATTTTATAATAATTTACATCCAATTTAACAATATATGATAAATAAGAAATATGGAATTATTGGTATTTTTGTTATTTTATTTGTTTTTGCAATTATTGGTTTAACTACGTTGGCCATAGGTGTGGAAGTATATAATAATTTAACAGATGAACCTAATAAAATTGCTGAAATTAAAATTGATTTTGTAATAAGTGATGTGAAGGAGGAACAAGGTTTATTTGGTCCAGTGCCAACACCTAATTCAGATGATATTATTAAAGAAATTGAAACCGCTAATAAGAGGGATGATGTGAGAGCTATTGTTCTCTTTATAGATTCACCTGGTGGGGAAGTTATAGCAAGTAGAGAAATATATGAGGCCGTTCAGGAAAGTGAAAAACCCATAGTATCTTATATAAGAAAACAAGGTGCCTCTGGGGCATATTATGTTGCTTCCGGAACAGATTACATAGTAAGCGAACCTGAAGCGTTAACTGGGAGTATTGGTGTAATGATGGGTTCATTCATGACGTTTGAGAAAATGTTTGAAAATTTAGGTATAGAGTATGGTGCCATAACTTCAGGAGAGAAAAAAGATATGGGAGACATAGGTAGAAATATGAGCTTGGAAGAAAAAGAAATTTTACAAGAGATAGTTGACCAGATTTTTGAAGATTTTAAAAGTGCAGTTTATAAGAATAGATTAGGTAAAAGTAGATTCACATTAGAAGGATTTAATTCAGTAATTGATGGGAGAATTATATCTGGGAAAACAGCATATAATTTAGGGTTAGTTGATGAATTAGGCAATAAGGAAAAAGCTTATGAAAAGGCAAAGGAGTTAGCCGGTTTGGAAACATATAGGAAAATCAAAATAACTGAAACGGAAAATTCAAAATTCTTTGGTAAATTATCAGAAGTGATTAAACCTTTAAAAATAGGAATAACAGTAGAACATAAAATAATAAATGGAAATAATTGGGTTAGTTCCTAATAATCTCCATTATTTTGTCCTTTTTATCTTTCAAATTCTTTTTCTTCTTTTTAACTTTGTCACCAATTTGATTAAATGTATCTTTAACATTATTCATTTTATTATCAATAGTGACATTTCTATTTGAAATTGACTTTAGAACATCATTTTCCATCTTCTTAATTGCGTCCTTTTTATCTTCATAAAGCTTTGTTGTCATCTCCGCTTGAGTTTTAACATACTCTGGAGTTTTAACATGTGCATCATAAGTATAACCAATTACACCCAATGAAACTAATGAAACTGTTGCAACAAGTAATTTCAATTTAAATTTCCAAGAATTTTCCCTTTTGTAATTATTAGATTGTAAATAACATGCAGCATTCAAGTTAGTTAATTTTTCATTTATTGAAGCTTTACTTTTAATTAACTTTTCACTTGATAAGAAGGGAACTTTATTTTTCTCAAAAAGTTTAATTAACTTTTTATAATCAACTTCTTTACCTTTTAAGACATCTTCGGTTACCTTTAACATAATATCATTAATATCTTGTGAATAATTATCATGGAAACAATTTTCACATTCCTTTTTTAACATTAAGTGTGAAGATAAAATTGTATATTTTTCCATCTCTTTATAATTAATTGTTTGAACATCATAATTTTGATTATCCTTAATGAAATTTAACATTTCATTTATAGAATCAGTTTTATTTGCTTTTTTAATTTCAACTTGAGTTTTAGGTTGCTCTAAATATTCTAACAAATCAGATAAGAATAAATATTCTTCAGAAGAATCAAAACCATTATGTTTAGATTTCATGGAATTTAAAGCTGTGTCTAATTTAATGATTGCATCTCCCTTTAAATCATGTTTATCTAAAATCTTTTCAAGATTCATTTTTATTGAAACTGGATTAACTGCCTTAGTTAAATTATTATTCCCACCTACAGAATATTTAATTAGAACGTCTGCGTAATTGATAGTTACATTAATATCTTTAAGGAAATCTTCTATTTTACTGGTTAAATAATCATATTCAGGTTTATCATAAATATGTGGATAGATTGCAAACATCTCTTTAATTTGAGTTTCTATGTGAATCATGTTGTTGATTGCAGTTTCTCTAAATAAATTTCTATCAATGTATTGAACTTCCGGTGAGAATTGTTCAATATAAGCATAAACTGCATTGTATTGAGAAATAATATAATTAATTTCATTATTCATTTTAACATAGTCTTTACCTTCGAAATAATTAGATAAAGTTTCAGTTTTTTCTATAATGTAATCGGAAGGGGTAATATCTTCTATATCATTTAATGGCGGAGGTACTACTCTTTTTGTTTTTTCATCATCGTCATCCATATTTTCACCTATAAATATAACAAAAAATTAGAGAAATAGGGGTTTAAATACCTTTCTATTTGAAAAAAAATTAGTTGTCTTCTATAAAGGTATTCTGTTCATTTTTAAATTGTAACATGTCTTTCATCTCATGTATTTCAATAAGATTTGTTAAATGTGATTTAACTGTTTTTATACCTGCTACAAAAACTACTGTGTCTTCCTTATCAATAAGACCTTTATCTAAACATAACATAGCTGCATTTTCAATTAACTTGTTTTTTGGGTGTTCCCATACAATACTTTTAACACCATAGAGTAAATTTACTTCCTTGGCAACACGGGGATCAGTAGTTATGGCAATTATTTCCTTTGAATTTTTAAACCTTGAAATTAAACGAACACTATAACCTGTTCGTGATATAACAACAATTTTGTCAACATGCTTATTTTTGGAAATTAAATAAACAGTTTTACTTAAAATATCAGAAGTAACATCAAATTCTAATGGTGGTGCATTCATTTTAATAGTGCTTTCAACGTAAGGTGCTACATTTTTACTTACTTTTTTAACTTCAAGAACTGCTTCAACAGGATATTTTCCTACAGCAGTTTCATTTGAAAGCATGATTGCATCTGCACCATCCAATGCAGCATTAGCTATATCATTAACTTCTGCACGAGTGGGTGAATTGTTTTCTATCATAGAAGTTAATACTTGAGTTGCAACAATACTTGGTTTACCGAATTCATTAGCCACCCTTATTAACATTTTCTGAATTATAGGAACCTCTTCATGAGGTATTTCAACACCTAAATCTCCTCTCGCCACCATTACACCATCGGCAACTTTAATGATTTCATTGAAGTTTTTTATACCATCATAATTTTCAATTTTAGCTATAATCTTTGCTTTTGTAAATTTTTTTGCTTCAATTACATCAGCAGCATTTCGTGTATAAGAAAGAGCAACATATTCTGGATCTGTTCCTTTCAAAATAATTTTATCATTTTCTTTAAGTATATGACAATCAAAACATTTACCTTTCAAGTTGACACGTTTTTTATTCTTTAAAGTGATGTCATCTAACGATTCAAAAACCATTACTTTACCTTTAATTTCAATAAGTTTTGTGGAAGTTAAACCTTCATCAAAATAAACTAAATCACCCGGTACTAAAACGTTGGACATGTCATGGTCAAAATAAAATTTTGATTTTGAATCGTTACCTATTTCAAACTTTTCACCTTTTTTAACGTCCAATTTATCTTCGGAACGTAAACGTACTTCAGGGCCACTGGTATCAAGCATAATTGGTTTACCATAAGCGTTTAATTTATTGAAGGTTTCTACACCTTCCTCTGGACCTTGATGTGATAAATTTATTCTAATAACATCTGCTATCTCCATAACTTTCTTCAAAATGGAATCATCATAAAGACTTGGTCCGTAAGTTGGAATTACTCTTAACATAAAATAGATTAAAAAAAGTAAAATTTAAAAGGAATCCTTTTTATTATTCGTTAACAGCAACGTTTTGACATAAGGATTTCCATTCAGGGTATAAATTACCATTTATTTTATTACACTCTGACATTAAAGTTTTATCTTTAACTATACTATCACCGAAACAACCCCATTTATATTTAGGGTCCATAATAGATTCACAGATAACTGGTTTGTATAATTTGTTTGCTATTCTTGTTCTACAAAAATCTGCATCGTTTTGTTCTGGACTTAAATCACATACTTCTGGCCTATCATATTCGTAAGCTAAATTGAAATAACAATCTCTTCTTGTATTGTAAATTAAAATTCTTGCACATAATTTTTCATTGTTAGTATTTAATGCGACACTAGAAAGACAATCATATAAATATCTACTTTCGGTTAAACCATCACAAATTGTGTTCCCCATATTTGTTATAGTAGAATAGATTTTCAAACATTCACTTTGTGTTGCTTCATACTTTTCTTCCTGGTAACAGATGTTCCATGCCTTGTTAACTATTGCTTTACAAGCACTTTTCTTAAAAGAAGTTTCAATTTTTTCACATAAAGATTCATCATTAATTTCATATGCGTAATTGATTAGACATTCTTCGTTTAAACCACAATATTCAACATTATCAGTTAATAATGCTTTACATAAACTTGGGGAATCTGAACCTTGACATTCTCTTTCAATTAAAATAGAATAACAATCTTCCTTTTTTTCATTATCGTTAATTAAATCACATTCAAATTGATTGTAGAAACATTGGTCTCTTAATTCTGGAGTTTTAATTTTGTCACACATTTCATTTTCCATTAGACAAATATCAACATCCAACAAAACAGTTCCATTACATGGGTCCACAATAATTAACGAATCATGTATGGTTTCATTATTTTCAGTTCCATTTGTTATGTTTACATTAGTTTCATTACCGTTTACATTGGTTTCATTAAATTCTCCATTACCATTAGATTTGTTATCTATACATCCAAAAAATAATGTGAACAAAAGTAATACTGCTACAATTATTGATTTATTCATAATTAGAATTCTAAACGAATATTTAAAAGATTTCATAAATTAATGAATTAACAAGGCCGGTTATACGCTCCTGTAGTCTAGCCCGGTCAAGGACATTGGCCTCTCAGAACCCTTTTCCGACAACACCAAATTATCTCGACATCGGTGTTGGCGAAAAAGGGTTTCATCCCAAAAGAAAAATTGGGATTAGGCCTTTCTTTTCTAAAAAGAAAGGTCATGGAGAACGCCGAAAACCCGGGTTCAAATGCCCTTTTCCCACCACTCGGCGACTTCGTCGCCAGTGCATGGTAAAAGCGTCAACGTAAAAACGTTAAAGCTGAATTTCCCGGCAGGAGCGTACTTTTTTTTAAAATGAAAATATCCAATTTTGGTCCACGGGACCAAATGCTGGCAAACGTTTCACGTTTGCGGCATGCCAAACAGCTCTGCCGTTTAAGCAATTACCGGGGGGTTTAAGGGGGGCGGATGCGCCCCATAGCAGGAGCGTACTTTTTTTTTGTGTTTTTATAAAATAAGTTAATTATAACCAGCGAGCTCAATGGGGAATGGGGGCTCGCCCCCATACCGGGGGTTAAGGGGGTGGAACCCCTTAGCAGGAGCGTGCTTTTTTTATTATTTAAAATATACTATTCAAATAAAAAATATGGAAATTGGTAAAACGCTTTATGTTACTAATAGAAATGAATGGCGTTCGTGG
>CAYOAB010000008.1:0-18855 GCA_964401875.1 Microcaldota archaeon | reverse complement strand
ACTTTAAAATTTAATTTAATGAAACTGGTTCATCAACATCAGGTTTAGTTACACTAAATTTATTTATTCCGTTTATTGTTTTTATTTCATTCATTTTAAATGAAACTCCAACTATTTCAAATGAAACTCCAACTGGTGTTAATATACTGTCTCCATTATTCTTTTCAAAAACTAACATGTTTCCATTACTTTTAATTTTACCTTCTGGGAAATATAACATTAAATCTGTACTTGTACCTGGCCCGTAAGCGGAAACAGATTCAATTGTTCCTTGAATTTTGTAAAGTGACGTTTCAATTTTTGAATTTTCAGAATATTGTGTAAAATCAAAAACCATAGGTAAAACTGTATAAATAACTGCCATGATTAAAATTACTGCCAATCCTATAACCATTAAAGTTTCCGTTCCAACTTGTCCTCTCATACAATTATATTTCTCACATATTATATTAAAAACTTTTGTTTTGTTAATTTCTCTATTATTGGTGTTTATTAATGGTATTAGGTTCATACGATAAATCATTGGAAGAAAAATGGGCAAAGTATTGGGTAGAAAATGAAATTTTCAAATTCAATCCTAACAATGGTGGAGAAATATATTCAATTGATACACCACCACCATTCACTTCAGGTAAATTACATATTGGACATGTTTTAAGTTACTGTTTATTTGACTTTGCTGCAAGGTACAGGAGAATGAAAGGGTACAATGTTCTTTTCGTACAAGGTTTTGATACGCAAGGTTTTCCTACGGAAGTTAAAGTTGAAAAAAAGTACGGGAGATTACCACGGGAAGAATTCGTTTCAAAATGTGTTGAGTGGACACATGAATTCATTGATACCATGAAAGGGCAAATGCAAAGGATTGGCCATTCTGCAGACTGGAGTAAAATGTACATAACAATGAGTCCAGAATACCATAAGAAAGTACAATTCAGTTTAATTGAAATGTATAAGAATAATTTAGTTTACAAAGCATCACATCCAGTTTTCTGGTGCCCAAGTTGTGTAAGTGCAATCGCAAAAGCGGAGACTGAAGATTTCGATAGGAACACTAAATTGAACCATTTAAGATTCAAGTTAAGTAACGGTAATGAATTAATAATTGCAACAACAAGACCAGAATATTTACACGCATGTGTAGCTGTCCTCGTTCACCCAAGTGATGAGAGGTATAAAGAATTAGTGGGCACGAAAGTTGAAACGCCTTTAGGGAAAAAAGTTAAAATATATTCTGATGTTGATGTTGATAAAGAGTTCGGTACGGGTGCAGTAATGGTATGTACTTTCGGTGACAAGCAGGATTCTGTTTGGGTTTACAGGCATAATTTAGATATTATTGAAGCTATTGATAAGTATGGTAAATTGATAAATGCCGGTGAATTTGACGGATTGAAAACTGAAATTGCAAAGGAAAAAATAATGGAGAAGTTAAAAAGTGAAGATAAAGTTGTTAAAGTTGAAGATTTAAAACAAACAATTAAAATTCATGATAGGTGTAAAAAACCAATTGAACTTAAAATTTCAGATCAATGGTTTTGTAAACTTGACGGGTTCCAAAATGATATTATAAAGAAAGGAAATGAAATGAAATGGATACCTGAATATACAAAACAATATTTAGTTGACTGGACAAATTTCGTTGAATGGGACTGGGTAATTTCAAGGCAAAGGCATTTCGGTACCCCTCTACCATTTTATAATTGTCCAAAGTGTGGTAAAACTCAAGCAGCAGGGGAGGATGAACTTCCATTCAAACCTGAAAATAAAAAGGAACATAAATGTGAATGTGGAGAAATAATGGAACCGGAAATGAGTGTAGCGGACTGTTGGATTGATTCAAGTATAACTCCATTAATAATTACAGGTTGGCCGGAAGCAGGTTGGGAAAAGTTTTATCCTATAAGTTTAAGGCCGCAAGGTATTGAGATAATAAGAACGTGGGCATTCTATACCATTTACAGGACATTAGTTTTAACTGGTAAGGCACCATTCAAGGAATTACTTTTGAACGGTAACGTTTTAGGACCTAACAATAAAAAAATGAGTAAAAGTTTAGGTAACGTAGTTGATCCTGCGGAGTTAACAGATAAATATTCCGTTGACTCAAAAAGGTTATGGACAACATTAAGTGGTAACGTTGCAAGGGATAGGCCTTTCAAGTTCCAGGAAATGCAACACGCACAATCTTTCATTAACAAGATTTGGAACGCTTCAAGGTTCGTTGAAACAAGTTGTGAAGGATTCAAAATAAATGAAGATGAAAAATATAAATTGGAATTGAGTGACAAGTGGATATTAAGTAAATTACAAAAATTAATTGAAAAGTGTGACAAGTCATACATGGATTACGATTATTTCACTGTAACAAGTTCATTACAATCATTTTTCTGGAACGATTTCTGTGACAATTACTTAGAATTGGTTAAACATAGAATTTACGGGGAAAATGAAGAATCTAAAAAGGCAGCACAGTACACATTACATACAGTTTTAAATAATTCAATTAAACTTATGGCACCCATAATTTCATTCGTGAGTGAAGAGATTCACAATAAAATGTACAATGAAAATGAAAGTGTACATTTACAAGAATTCCCAGTAAGTAAAAAGGAATTGATTGATGAACATTCTGAGAAAGTAGGAGATTTGTTATGTGAAATTATGTCCTCCGTAAGGAAACATAAGAGTACTAACAGAATTTCACTCAAGGAAGACATTGAAAAAATGAAAATTTCAATACCCAGAGATAAAATCATTTTAATTGAAGCTTTAAGGAATGATGTTGAACAGGTTGGGCACATTAAACATTTAGAATTCATTGAAGGTGAAGGGTTAGGAGTGATTAATTGATTCCAGGAATCCACATAAACACAATTGCAGAATTGTTATTTTCTTTTGGTTTAAGTGGATTTTCAGGTGTTCTTTTTCTTTATTTTATTTATGCAATTTTTGTTGTTCTTGAAGGTATATATTCCATAATTTTAAACATACCAGATTCACATTCTGCAATATTACCAACTGCAAGTCAAAAGTTAGTGGTTAAAGGGCAAGCAACTCAAGCCATTTACTCTTACTTTATGGGTGGGATTTTAGGTGCTGTATTTTCAATTATTTTATTTCCATTTTCATTCTTTTTAATCCCATTAATATTACCCATTGTTAACGAATATCTTTTACTAATATTACTATTTAGTGTTTCATACATTCTCTTAAATTCACATAATAAAGTGGGAATTTTCATATTCCTCCTCGCAGGTATTTTCGGTTATTTCATTCTCAATATTGAAACGGATTTGAATTTAATTTTTCCCATGTTTGTGGGTTTCTTTACAATCCCTGCACTACTAATAAAATCACAAAAAGTTTCCGTTCAAAACATGAACTTAAATGAAATTAAAATAAATAAAAAAACAACATTTTTAGCAGTTCTCTCTTCAATTATTGTCTTCTTAATCCCAGGTGTTGCAACGCCAACACAAATCATAATTTTAGCAGGTATATTTTCACAATTTAAAGAGGAAGATTACGTTTCAGCAATAGGTGCAATAAATTCAAGTGCAATTTTCTATTCACTTTTAATGTTAGATTTAATAGGTAAAGCAAGAACGGGTGTTGCAATAGTAGCAAATGAAATGATGACTTCCGATTTACTTTTACATTTGATTGTGGGAACCATAAGTTTAATTTCATTTATTTCATTCACATTTTTAATTTCTAAAAACCTTAAGAAAATTGTTGAATTTGTTTCAGTGTTCAATCACTCTTACATGAAATATTTACTTCTCATATATCTTGTTATAATGAGTTATTTAATAACTGGAGCATTAGGTATTTTCGTTATAGGTATAGCTTCAATTATAGGCACATTAACTTTAATGTTACAAGCAGATAGAACTAATTTAATGGGAAGTGTTATATTAAATTCCGTGCTATATTATTTCAAAAAGGGTTAATAAAAAATGGACAAAAACAAACATGGTTTAATTCTCATCATAATTACTATTTTGTTCAGTTTAATTCTCATTTTAAATTACGATTTTCTCATAAATTATGATTGGTTAAGTTTAGGTTACGTAGGATTATTCATTGTAATGTTCGTTACAAGTGCAACTGTTATATTACCACTTCCCGGTTTAGCTGTAACCACATTGGCCGGCGCGTTCGCGGACCCTATACTCATAGGTATAATTGGCGGTTTAGGTTCAACTTTAGGTGAACTTGTTGGATACTATTTCGGGTACGGTGGTGGTGAAATTATAAATTCAAAAAAGTATAGTGACATAAAGGAACAAATAAGAAAAAGTAAAGGTGTAGCACCATTAATATTCATTTTTTCACTCATACCAAACCCCTTATTTGATTTTGTAGGTATTGCTTCGGGAGCATTAAAATATCCTGTTTGGAAATTCTTTTTAGCATGTCTAGCAGGTAAAATAATTAAAGTAGCTCTTTTCGCATACGCTGGAGATAACATACTCGGTTTCTTATTAAATATATAAGTATTTCCTTCTAAAATAAATCATGAATTTAGCAGAACAATACACAAGGAAAATTTTATCTTTTGATACAAGGGGAGGTAACGAGTTACCTTTAGTTCATTACATTGATAAGGAGTTAAGTGAAATTGGATTTCAAACTAAAATATTAGAACATGGAGATAATAGAGCATCAATTATTGCATGGACTGGTAATTTCAATAAACAAAAGTTATGTTTCAACTGTCACATGGATGTTGTTCCGTACGTTGAAAATTATAATTTTGATAAGGATGATTATATTTGCGCACCAGGTGCAGTGGATACAAAGAAAGATATTGGTCCACAACTTGCAGTTGTTAAAGAAATGAAAGATATTCCTGACGGTTTAGTTTTAGCATATGATGCAGATGAAGAATATAAAAACATTGGTATTAAGGCGTTACACAAATACATAACCGCACAACAAGTGGTTATTAATGAACCAACTAACATGCAAGTTCATTTAGGTGCAAATGGTTGGACACAAGTGGACGTTAAAACCCATGGTGAACAGTGCCACTCAAACAATTCAAGTGAATTGAACGCACCTGAAAAGTTAATTCATTTAATGAACAAAATCAAGAATGAAGGGTTCAAAGCGGAAGATGAAATTTTTGGTAAATCAAAAATTGCAATGCAACATTTCACAACAGGTACTAAGGAGCACATTAGAGTTGAGGAAACTGCGAATTTCTTTTTCACTATTGCGCACAATAGAAATTATGATACTCGTGAAGCAATAAATAAAGAAATGGACAGGTTAATTTTAGAACTCGGTTATGAAGGCATTGATTATGAAATTACTGATTATGATACTTCTGTGTATAACCCAAATTCTAAATTAGGGGAATACATGATGAAGAGATTTAATTTACAGAAAGGTATATTTTTCGGTTGGTGCAACTCGCACATGTTTAAGGATAGGGACTATGTAATTTTCGGTATGGGTGACCCTCTATTATGTCACACTAATTATGAATGTGTTCCTAAAATTCAAATTGACCAATCAAAAGAAATATATGAAAAAATGATATTGGATTTATTAAAAGAATAATTTTTCTTTTTTTATTAAATTATAAGGGAATTAAAAAATTAATAATTATTTGAAACGAATACTGGGGCGCCGTCCATGAAGTAATTGCCTACACAGAACGCTCTACCTTCATTTACCATTCTTGACCGCAAATATTCTAACCTTGAAGCTCTCGCATCAAAAAGTTCATGGCTTTGTAATTGCTTTAAAATTTCCTCTGCTGGAATTTTATGTTCCATTAAATAATCAACGTATGCTGCAAAATCATATTCTTTTTTTTCAATAATTTCGTTGAAAAAGTTAAGATGTTTTTTGTAAATGTTTTGTAATTCTTTTTCAAGGATTTGGTTTGCACGGACAATTAAGTATAACAATTGTTGATTATTTCTTGTATCTTCAATTATTGATTCGGAAAGGGTTTTGAAAACCCCATTACCTACTCTGCTTGGGTCAGTGTAACACCCTAACATTTCCCATCCATCTAACTTAGCTAAATTTAAATCACCTTTTTTATCTGAAGGTTTAAAACTTGGAATGTAAATTGCTGAACTGCTCCATAAAAATGACATGCCCCAAATTTCATTATTTTTTATTGCAATGTAAGGTATTAAATCCCCTCTTAAGATATCACTATTAAATATATTCATACCTCTTTCTTCTTTTATGGGGATTCCTAGTTCCATTAAATCATTTTCAGGAATACTTTTCATGAATTCCCTTAACCTATTTTTGTTTAGGTTGTCGAGTGGTTGTATTTTTTTAATTTGAAGTTCTGTCATATATTTTTCGGAGGAAAATAATATATAAATGTTTTGTTTATTTAATTAATTTAAAAAGTTATTTTACTATAAAAAACTATGAACATTAAAACAAGAGCACCAACTAAAATCATATTTTTCGGAGAACATTATGTTGTCTATGGGGCTCCTGCACTTTCAGTGGCCGTGGACGTCGATAGAGAAGTTGAATTTGAACTTTTACCTTACGAGGGTAAAGATAAAGTAATTATTAACAATCCAGTTTACGGGGAAGGTGGAACTTTATACCCTGACGGAACAATTGAAGGCGCTAATTTCATTTTAATGTTCGCCGCTATTTACAAAGACATTTATGAAAAAACACCAGAATTGAAAGGTAAAGCAATAAAGGCAACACTTTTAGGTGGTAGAATATTTAAGGGTATGGGCGCTTCTTCAGCGTTAGGGGCCTGCCTCGCATTAGGTTTATACAAGTACGGAAATAAAAAAGTTGATTTAGAAGAAATATTTAGATGTGCACAAATCGGTGACGAGATTGACCATGGTGGAAGACCGAGCGGTATTGACGCAAGAACGGTTGTGCATGGTGGTATGATTAAGTTTTGGAGAGAATTTAACCCTGATAAATATAATTTTGAAATGATGAAAGTAGGTTTACCTAAAGACACTTCGATTTTAATTGTTGATACTTTCAGAGGGGAAAGATGTAACACTGGTGATTTGGTTAAAGCGTTCGGTAAAAGTCATGGAATTACACAGAAACCCGGTGATATAACTCAAGAGGAAAGGGATAGGGTTATGGAACCTTACATTGAAATTTATAACGAAGCACTTAAAGAAATGAATGAAAATGGAAATGCTAAAAAGCTCGGGGAATTAATGAACAGAAACCATGAACTATTGAAACAACATGGAATTTCAACTGATGTAATCGAACAAGCAAGGAAAATTGTTATGGATAATGGCGGTTTAGGATTCAAAATTACTGGGGCCGGTGGAACTGGTGGTGCAGTTATTGCTTACATGTACAAAAAAGATTTAGATAAAATAAGTGCAAAATTAAAGGAGAATGAATTTGATTTTCTTTTATTGAAACCAACAAATGATACGGTACGTTTACTTTAATTCTTTTTTATGTACCCATCATTTGCATTCAATTCTATAATTTCTCCATCTTTTAAATTTTCATACTCATTATTTTCAAGCATATCAATAAGCGGTATCCTTGAAATTATTGCACCCACTGAAATTATAGTTTCACATTTTAAATTGATCATACCTTTAGGCGCTACATTATTTTTTTTCAATTGTAATATAACATAGGAACCCACAGTTGATCCTTTCCCGTATGGGAAAACCAATATTTTATCCTTTATACATTTTCCGTAAATGTTACTTTCCTTATCTTGTACAATCCCAGTTTTCGGGTCGACACCACCTAAAAATGAAATTGGGGTTTTAGAAATTAAAATTTCACCCTCCGTAATACCTCTTGAAATTATTCTACCTTTAATCATTGTTCTCCCTCTTTACTTTTCTTTATTAGGTCTGCTAACCTACCGAAACAAACATCACGTTTACACATTGTTGGAACATATTTAGCAGCTTTACCTGAATTTACACTTATGGTTCCCTTTATGGATTCTTCAATAGGTGAAACTACCATACAAGTGTCCGCAACTATCCTTCCACCTGCATCTTCAATTATTTTTAAGTATCCTTTCTCTTCCGCTTGTTTTCTAATTGGACGTGCACAGTAAATCCATAATTTACTTTTCAATTTTTTTCCTTCTTTAAGTAAATTAACTATTTCTTCAATTTCTTTAAGTGACGCGTGCGGGCACCCGGTTGCTATAAGTTCTGCAACTTTGTCTGGCCCGATTTGTTCTCTAACTTCATCTAAATCTTTTTTTGTAATTGTTATTTTTTCAACATCATCACTTAAATTATATTCTGGAGTAACATCTTTCGCGAAAAATAATGGTACTGATCCTGCAGCGGCCATTGCTGCACCTAAATATTTTAAATCATCTTCATTTATTTGACTTCCACTTTTTTTCATGTTCTTGAATGCAGGATAATTGTTCTTAACTAAAACTCCCGCCTTTAAACCGAACAATCCAAAATCACTTCTATCTTCAAACTTTATATCTTCCGCAATTTCAAATTCATATTTAGCTTTCCTTTCTGAATCTAAATGTAATCCGTAATTAGGTGTAACTCCACAAATACCCGCGGCAAGTGCGGAAGGACCGCCTTCCCTGTTAGTTCTTGCACCCAAAACAGAATTGGCAAATGCGATCGCAGAACTTTCTGACCATGCTATATGTTCACCTAGTTTAGGTCTTATACCTATCAAGTAAGGAGTACATGTATAAGTTGGACTTATACCCATACCTTCATACGCTTCAAAAATCTCAATTTGCTTTTTAGCGAAATGTTCCGGAACGCCCATTTCTTTCCATTGTTCTCTGTCCATACCTGCAGGGTTGAGAAATGTTGGTACTCTTGTTCTTGCACCTTTACTTTTCATCTCTTGTATGTATTCAAGTCCCGCATCACCGATTGTTTTGTATGATACACCTGCAACTTGCACTGAAGTTACTGGAATCATATTTTCCGCGTTGTAAATTTTACCTAAAGCAACTAAAATTTCCATTGAAATCTGAGTACCTTCCCCGTACTCACCATCAAACATTTTTTGTTCTTCTTTTGTTAGTTCCATTTAATCACTCGTTAAACATAATCTTCAATTTTAATTTTCAAATATTTAGCTTTCTCGTAATCTCCTCTTCCGCCCATTGGAGTTGTCGCGTCAATTCCCATTTTACATGTAATGTAAGTTTTAGGGTCTGCTGAAGGATCTAATGATGAACCTTTTTGATTAGGTTTAATAATTACTTTTTTATCTGCTTGAACACGCGTTGCGATTGCCCATTCAACTTCTTGCATGTTATATATATCAATTTCCTTATCAACTATTACAACATGTTTAAGTGACTTGTGCCCCGTAAATGCAGCTTCAATTGCCTTAACACCATCATTTTCATTTTGCTTATCAATTGAAACTATTGCGTGTAACCATGAACAACCACCTGGAGTAATTGTAACTCCAGTACATTTAGTTACCTTGTTAACCTCTTTGAAAATTGTAGGTTCACGTGGCATGCCCATTAATATTTTATGTTCAAGGCCACCAGGTAAAAGTACGTGGAACGTGGCATTGTCCCTGTGATATATTTTATTAACTTTAATTATTCTTTGTTCTCTCACGACGTCAAAAGTTTCCGTTAAGTCAACGAAAGGACCTTCACTGTGCATTTCGTTAGTGATTTTAGCTTCAAATACAAATTCTGCATCTGCAGGAACGCTTATACCATTAGACATTTTAACAACGTTCAATGGCATCATTGTGTTAGCGTAAGTTAATTCATCCTTATCAATAGCAGTTGAGATTGCAGATGCGAGTAATACATTAATTGGCGAACCAATAACAATACAAACATCAAGTTCCCCACCTGCTCTTTGTACGTAACTATTCAAATCTCTATCAAGTAATCTAACAACCAATTTATCTTTATCTATAACCATCATTCTGTGGAATGAACAGTTTCTACCGTACTCCTTATCATTTGCAATTATAATTCCTGAAGCAATGTACGGGCCACCATCTTTATCTGTGTGAATAGGTATTGGTAATTCGTGCAAATTTGTTATCTCCATTACATTCTTAACCACCGGCGCTTTAGAAAATTCAATTTCTTTTGGTTCGGATGGATTTTCAATTGCTTTGTTTAAAACTTCAATTAAATTTTCCTTTTTAACACCGAGATATTTAGCCACTAAATCTTTAGTTGCAAAGATGTTACCGAACGCTTTCATTCCGTTTTTTATTTCTTTAATTCTCTCAAACATAATAGGAGTATCCTCTTTGTTTTTAAGAACGGAAGCCATTTCATATTTAAGCGAAACCTCTTTCTTTGAGGTTTTAAGTATTTTTTCTTTTTCTAAATCTTCAACGAAATCTCTCAAACTTTTCATTATTTCCACCTTTTGTAAACGTTATGTTTTATACCTAACTGGTCAAGCACTCTACCTACCATAAAGTCAACTAAATCTTCAACCTTTTGGTTTTTAGAATAAAAACCAGGACTTGCGGGCATAATTATTCCACCCGCTAAAGTTACTTTTTTCATGTTTTCAATTGCAATTAAAGAAAGAGGAGTTTCACGGACAACAAGAATTAATTTTCTTCTCTCCTTTAAACATACCTCAGCACTTCTTGAAATTAAGTTACCGCCAATTCCATTTGAAATTTCACCTAAAGTTTTAAGTGAACAGGGAATTACTATTAAACCATCGTATTGGTATGACCCGGAAGCGAACGGCGCACCCACTTCATTTTCATCGTAATCGGATTTAGGTAATTTTACTTTTTCATGTTTAGCAACACCTTTGGCCCCGTCACTAACAACAACCTTAACATCATGGCTCATTTCTTTTAACACTTTGATTAGTTTTTCAGAATATATAATACCGGAAGCACCGGTTACTCCTACTAGTAACTTCATAAATACATTAGGTTAGTATTATTTAAAAATAAATTTAGTATAGACGTCCTTTTCGTCGTTAATTATTTTCTCTATTCTCTCAGGGTGCTTTCCATTAACTATATAGGTTTTACATTTAAGTTTACTTAAATTCTTGATTTTACCGGCCATGCCTCCCGTAACATCCGTATGTGAGGAACCACTAACTAATTTCAATACCTCTTCAATATTTTTTTCATTAACTTCTTCAATAACTTTACCATTTCCATCTAAACTCGTTAACAATCCATCAACGTCACTTACAAATATCAATTTGTCAGAGATTTTACCAAAGTGGTCCATTAAGGCATCACCTGAAATTATGGATGTGTTTATTTTCTCATCCAATACAACATCACCATGTGATACTGGTACGTAATTCAAATCTAAATATTTCAATATCATTTTATCGTATATCTCTAACGGTTCCTTATTCTTTTGTATAACAAAAGTTGCAGGGTGGAACGAAACAGCAGGCATTCCATGTTTAATTAAAGATTCTATAATTAAATTTGACAATTCATCACAATATAAGTGTACTTTTGAGAAGTTTATTTTTTCTTTTTCATTCTTAATTCCATTAGCTAGATCGTACTCTTTTGAAGGTATGTGCGCATATGAACCTGCACCGTGAATAACTATGAATTTTACTCCTTTTTTATACATTTTACCTAAAATTGAACACAATTTGTCAATATTTTCTTTATTAGGTGTCTTAAAGTGGGCCTTATCAGTAATTATACTCCCTCCTAACTTAATTGTGACTAGCATGATTAGATATAATTTGAAAAATTAATAAGTATTTTATATTTTATTTTTACTTTCCAACCAACTTATTGTATCCAATATTGTCCTTAATTCTTTTTGTTCGTAGTGTATGTAATCAATAGCTCCTTTCCCTTTTTTATCTTTAATTGAAAGAAGTGCACCCCCTTCAACAAGTGATTTAATTAATTCCACATCATAATTTTTTGTTGCTAATGTTAATGGAGTGTTTCCCTTATTATCTTTTACATTAACATCTGCGCCCTTCTCAATAAGTAATTTAATTAATTTTCTATTTTCATATCTGCTTTTTTGTTCCATTGCATAATGGAGAGCAGTTTTACCGTTTTTATCGTAAGCATCAATATTTGCTCCATTTGTAATGATTTTTTTAATTAATTCTAAATTAAGTTCTTGTGTTTCTCCTATGCTAATAATTTTCATTAATGGAGTTACTTTGTTCTCATCTTCAGTATTAACGTCTGCACCTTGCTCAATTAAAAAATTTATTGTTTGTTCATTATCTATATTTCTATATCTTGCTAATTCTATAGCTTTTGAAAAGGCATTTATCCCTTCTTTGTTTTTTATATTAATACTTGCACCTTTTTCAACGAGTAATTTTATACTAGCAATATTCCTAATTGTATTTGTTAGTAAATGTAGTGGCGTATTTCCATTTTCATCTTGAGCATTAACATCTGCTCCATTTTTAACAAGGAAAGTAAATACTTTTTCATCATAATCTCTTATTGCATAAAAAATCGGTGTTGCTTCTTTTAAGTGATAATTTTTTGTGAACGGTGTGTTTCTTTCAGTTTTATAATTTATATTCGCTCCCTTGTTAAAACATTCAACCATTAAATCATAATTTTTATTTATTATAGCTTCAATAAATTCAACATTAATTTTAATTTTTTCTTCTTTAGTTAATAATTTACTTGAAGAAATATTATTTTCTCTCATTATGCTTTCCATTATGTCTGGAAATTTTTTCTTATTCTCATTTCCGAAAATGCCTGTGGGAAAGAAATTCTTTTTTGGATTTTCTTTTTTTTCATTTCCCATATTATTCCTCTTTTTAATTTATTCATTGCTATATTTTGCCCCATTAATTTTCATTAAATCCATAAGAGCAATCAACCTTGCAATTTGTTTAGGGTCATTTCTGTGTGGATCATCGTGCCACTCTTTTGCAAGTTTATGAAAAACATCTAAGGCGGTTTTACCATTACCATTCTTTTCATTTAAATTAATCTTTTTTTCAATTAATTTTAGTATAATTTCTATATTTACATCTGTTTCATCAAAATCATTAATTCTTGTGGCCATAATGTATGTCAAATTCCAAAAATCTTTAACACTATGATGTTTCAAATTAGGGTTTGCACCACAATCAAGTAACAAAGAAACTTTTCCAGCATCACAACTCATTACTGCTCTCATGTATGGAGTGTATCCCCATTCATCTCTCAAATTAACATCAACTTTTTCAACAATTCTTTTAAGTCCACTTTCACTTGTCTTAATCATTAAATTAACTAACCTTGTTTTTTCTTTCTTAGAAAGTAAATCTAATATTTTATCCATTCTATTATTTTCAATATACAATTCTAATTTTTCCTTTTCAATACTATTCATTAAAGGTTCTAATGTTTTAATCAATTTAGGAATTTTTTTCCCTTTTAATATTTTATATTTACACGTATTTTCTTGCATTTATTACACCTTTAACATCTTAATTATTTTAGTTAACGTTTTACTTTCTTCCATGAAATCAGAAAAATCTTTATACAATTCAGTTGCAATTTTCAATGCATTTTCACCTTGATTGTTTTGAATTGTTAAATCAGGTTTATGCTTCATAATTTCTTGAACTAAATCTAAATTCATTTTCTTAACTGCTAACATAAGTGCAGAATTACCTCTCCCATCTTTAAAATTAACATCTGCGCCATTTTCAATTAACAATTTAATTCTTCCAACATCTTCTTTTAAACAAGCCATGTGTAAGGCCGTATGTCCGAATTGGTTTTTTGTGTTAATATTTTCCCCAAGTTTGATTAATTTTCCAATAACCTCTTTATCTTCACATAAAAAAGTTTCAACTAACATGTTATCTGTTCTAGTACTTTCAAGTAAAATAACGGCCGAAGTGACTGGAGGTGTGAATTTTTTACCTTGAATTTGTTTTGTTTCATTCATATCTTCTTTTTGAAAAAAGGAGATATAAAAACCTTTCTCTATCTAACATAAGTTCCAATAAGGTAAGTTACAATTAAAATGAACGTCATAATAACCCAATGTTCAAGTATAATTCCAAGTGGTTTTTCATTTTTTCTTTTTGCTATAATCAAACTCAATAAACCCAATAAAAGATAACCCCATAAAATACAAATAATTACTCCCATAATTGATGGGAATAAAACTAATGGGATTGTAAATGAAAGAGCAATAAGTATTTTGAAGATTAACGTATATATTGTTGAGGCCCATACTTCATTGTTTGCTATTTTTTTGTTTGATTCTTGTGATAAGTGAATTCCTAAAGCATCAGAAAGTCCGTCAGCAAAAGCAATAATGTAAATACCTGCAAGTGCAGTGGGAATTGAATTGGTTAATGTTTCTAAACCTACAATTAAACCTAATGTTGTTATAATTCCAGAGGTTGCTCCGAAACCTAATCCAGTAAATAAAGATTGATCTAACTTAATCACGTATTAAAATAAGAAGGAAAAATTAAAAATTAAATGGGACATTCACCATTAATCCAATATTCAACACTTATATCTGCACATGCAAAACATGAGTTTGAAAAAGTTTCAATACTTTCATTGTTGAAATCGTAACCACAAACAGGTGCGTATTCCATTGTACAAATTTCTGCTCCTCTTTGTTCTTCAGTACAATAAACTTTTTCTGTTTCATTTGAAGGACATTCACCTCTAAAGTATGCCCACTCCTCACATTCAAATGTTTCAAACACACATACTCCATATTCCCCTTCATCATTAGTTCTTATTTCTAATGTTCCGCCATTTTCAACACAGTAGACTGATGCAGGGTTGGCAATTTGTGTATTATTATTTCCACATTCACCTTCATAATCTATTTCAACACAAGAAGATTCAGCAGCACATTTGTTACCATAAGTTATGCCATCTTTACCACAAACAGGCATATATTCCATTGTACATGCTTTACCTTCATCAGGACACCATTTAGAGTCACATTCACCATTATAAAATGCCCATTCTTCACATTCTTTACCATTTGTGAAAGTGCACATGCCGATTTCACCTTCTTCTGTTGTAATAATCTCTAAAGTTCCTCCATTTTCATCACAATAAACTGAAGCAGGATTTGCTATTTCATTATTCTCAGGGGTTATGCATCCACTCAAAATTAACATGAGTGCAACAATTATTCCTAATCCAAATATTTTTTCCATATTTTTTATTCTACCCCTTATTCTTTATATATGTTATAGTATTAATTAGGTTTTTACCTATCTACCTATCAATTATTTCAAAACTTAAAACATTACCTTCTTTATCGTAAAAAATTATATTTTCATCTTCAAAGGGATAACATATTATAATATGTATTTTACCACGTTTTGAAAAGAAATTCAAATCAGCAGTTGAAGGTGAATTTGAACCTGAAGGATGTGAGTGTACACTTCCACAACTTCCTATACCTATTGGTACCATCCATTCATTAACGGAGAATGAATTTTCATTGTTATTTGATAGGGGATAGAAAATCAAATCGTCAATTATATTTTCATTATCACAATTTAACATTGCCCCAAATTCGTTTGGGTATGCATTGAAAGAAAACTCTTTAATTCTTTCAATTACATTTCTCTTTATTTTAATCATTAATAATATTTTACATGTTAATATTAAATATGATTTCAGATGCATTCAAAGCAATAGGTGTTGCCACCGTAGCTTCTTTTATTGGCCTTTTTGCAGTTTTAATTGGTGTTTTTGGCATAATTATTTTCGCAACTATTGGAGCTATTATGGGAGCCATTACTGGTTTTATAGTTCAATATGTTCCTATTCTAAATGAACTCGTAATAATGGGTTTCGTTCAAGTTTTGAACATACCAAACCCAGACCTCGTTTCCATAGGGGCCATGCTCGGTTTCGTTGGAGGTTTCTTTAAATCAAACAATGAAATAAACAAAGTTGATTTAAAAATACCTAAGAGGCCTTCTACATTTAAGGCACAAGTTCCTCCTGAACAACCAATTTAATTTTCTTACATTTATTTATAAATTTTTTTAGTGATTTTTCTACATGAAGAATTACATTTTCATATTACTTTTATTTGTAATGTTGTTACCAACGTTAATTTTTGCTGATACTCTTATTAATAGTTGTGGAATTACGTTAAGTTCAGGGGGGACGCGTTATTATTTAGAAGACAACCTTACTTCTGAATATCATGCTAATTGTATTGAGGTAACCGCGAATAATGTAATTTTAGATTGTCAAGGTAATACTATTTATGTTAATGGAACTTCTGGAAAATTAATTTATGGTTTTTCCACTACAAATAATTTTACTTTAATGAATTGTAATTTGATTAATAATAAAACACATTCAGAATCTTATGGTATAAATTTAAGATTATTTTCAAATGTTACTATTGATAATGTTAATGTAACTTCAAATTATTATACTTTGTATTTATCACAAACAAGTGATTATAATATTTCCAATTCAAATTTTTATGGGCCTAACAATGTTGCTGTAAATCTTTATTATGTTGATAATATTTCCATAACTAATTCGAATATATTTTCTACGGCTGTGTAGAAATCCTCTAATTTTTTTTAAAAATACGTTATAATTCACGGATCATTAAGGGTATCCGAAGATACCCTTAAATCATTTCGCGTCGACATTAGTTTGGTCAACATGTCTGAATATATTATACCACCAACATATAAAATACCATCGTTTGATGCGTTCTGCCACGTCTTACACAGAATGAAGCTTAAAAAACACTTTTCAAAATTCAGTAAAAAAACTTATGACAATTACATTCTAATTTATTTTTTGTTTTTAAAAACTAAAACAAATATGAGTTATCGTCGTATTTGTGAGCATATTAAAGAATTATTACTTCACAGAAATTTAGGAATTAAAAGAGTTCCACACTTTACAACTTTACAAAAATTATTTTCCAAATTACCTTCTGAAATTATTAGAAAATGCATACAATTTATTTCTAAATCTTATTTGAGAAATAAACCTAAAATTGTAGCTATTGACGGAACAGGAATTTCAACTAAAAAAGTATCTCAACATTATTTATTCAGAATTAAATATCAAAAATATAAAATCTCGAGCAAATTATCAATTATTTCTGACGTTAAAACAAATTTAATTTTAGATGCAATTTCACATTCAAAAAATGCGCATGACAATTTAGACTTTTTACCACTTTGTGAAGTTCTGAAAAAATATAAAATAAAAAGATTATGTGCAGATCGCGGGTATGACTCAGAAGATAATTTTAGATTTTTATTCAAAAATAATATTGATCCACAAATTCCAACGAGAGTTTTTACCAAAACTAAAAAATCAAGAGGAAAATTTAGAAACAAATCTAAAAAAACATTTTCAGAAGATAAATATCACATTCGTTCAAATGTTGAATCCACTTTTTCTGCATTAAAAAGAACTTTAACGGGGGATTTGAACGATAGAATAGGTGAAAATATAATTAAATCTAATTTAATGAAAGTGTTTGTATACAATTCAGAAAGAATTAAGAGATTAAAACAAATTAAGAAGAGAATTGTATATTTACTTTTATTTTTTCACGAAAAGGTTTTCTACTGAGCCATTTTCTACAGATACTTTTTATACAAGTAATTCATTACTTAATTTAGAAAATGTAACTATTAATGTAAGTAATTCTAATATATTTTATATTTCTGATTCTGAATTTTATTTTGATGATGTTAATTTAATTGGTAATTTTGGTGGGATAGAATTTTATCCTTCAAATATTAATTATTGTGAAGGCTCAATGGAAAATGTTTTTCATAATGATTTAGAAATTATATATGGGGGCAATGAAGGTATAGAAGTAGATGGGAAAAATTTATCACAAATTATTTTATGTAATGCAACAGGTTCAACAATACGAAACTCAAACGTAACATCTGGAGGCATTCAATTGAAGTTTACTAATAATAGTATTTTTTCTAATCTTATATTACAAGATATTTCTGCATTATATTTTGATGTGTTATTTGATATGAAAGAAAGTTCTAATAATACTTTAGAAAATTCTAGTTTAACAAATAGTGAATATGGTTTGTATTTAGAAAATTCTCATTATAATGTTTTCTTAAATAATAATTTCACAGAAAACGAAAATGGTTTCTATTTGTACTATGCAGATAATAATTATTTTGAAGGAAACACAATAAATATGTCATATAGTAATTTTGGTAAAGAATCTTCATGTCCTTTCACATACACTTGGAATGGAACAAATTATGTTTTCATAAGTGATATGTCCTCTGAAGGAATTTTAGGTAACTCCTATTCAAATAATGTTAGACCAAATGATTATGTAAAAGTTGAGAATAATCAATTAGTTCCGGTTGAAGATAAATATACAATTCAAATAACAGAAGAGTATGATGAAATAGTTTACATGGACAAATTGAATTTAGTAACAATTGATCATTCATCTGATTATAATGTATATAATGGATTAACAAGAAGTGATGAACACACATTATTCACTGTTAGTAAAGATTTACAAACACCTATTTCTTGTATTGATGCATTGGGTAATGATTGTTTAGATGCTATAAGTGAATTAGATAAAGAATTTACAATGTACCCCATTGACGATGTGCAAAATACAATTGAAGTTAATTTAGGTGATTTATCAAGTTTTGATGATATCAAATTAGTTGTTTCTTATTCCTGGGCGAATGGATATTATACTTCTAGTATTTTTAAGGGAATACAAATTAAAAATGAGTTAGGTGAATGGGTAACTATAATTAATGGTAGTGAAATAACCTCTCGTGCAGTATTACAGAAAACTTATGTTCTTAATCTAACAGACAAATTCATAACTGATGATTATAGAGTTAGATTTTTGTTCCCGATACAAGTTATAGATTATATTGGTATTGACACAAC
>CAYOAB010000007.1:0-20946 GCA_964401875.1 Microcaldota archaeon | reverse complement strand
AAACGCAACCTCCAATCATACCATCAGCATCGCCAATTGAAACTGCCATTGCAGAGTAAAATAATGGATGTTGTATTATTGATTTGGCAACATTTTCAGACACTTTAAATCTCTTAGCATACTCTTTAGCATACCTATTCAATTCTTTACTTTCTTTAATTTTACTTTCATTTACAAGAATAGGAATTATCATTTTTTGTTTAACGGCCAAATTTACAGCTTTTTTAATCCTCTCATTATCTCCTTCAGGAAAAATTATTTTTTTGTTAAGTCCCTTGGCCTTATTTTTTATGGAACCTATAATATCCATTTGTACACCAAGTAATAATCAGCTTAACCATTAATAAGTTTTAAAAATTGGTTTATATTCTTTTTCATTCTAATTTTTTCGTTCGGGGCTATGGTGCAACCTGGCAACACGGCTGGCTCCAATCGTTTTAAAAAATGTAAAAGTTTTTTGAACGTTACGTTGGTTTTAAGAGGGTTTATACCCAATGACTTGTAAAAATGGAGCGTGCTCTTAATAGCAGAATATTCCGTGTCTTGTTTGTTTATACAAGCAAGGTAGAAACCAGCAAATCGGGGTTCAATGACCTTTTCCCGAGGACACCAAATGTTCACGCATCGGTGTCCGCGTGAAATGCTCATAATTGTTTACAATTATGGCATGCCGTAAATACAAAGTATTTACCAGCAAGGCTCAACCCAAAAGTTCGGACAAGTCCGAATGATTGAATGAGATACGAACAAATCCCTGTGGCCCCACTCTTTTTATTTTTTAAATTAATTAAGAAATTTGAATTAAATAAAAATAGAAATTATTCGTTTGATTCAATTGTGCCGTTACACTTGTGACACACGAATGAATAATCCATTGCGTTCTCAAATGTGTATGCTTCTTTACAGGCCTTGCATACAAAGATTAGTTTTTCACTAGGAATAGTTTCTTCTTTTTCTTCCACTTGGAAGGTGTAATTCATTAAGAATTTTTTGAATTTAGGTTTATCCAATTCCCAAATATAAGTATATTTACCTGATGCATCATCAAAACATCTTCTGTACTCTATTAAATTATGATTAAACAATTTGTTAAGCACAGCTCTAATCCTTGATGGTTTCATTTTGATTTCTTGTGATATAAATTCAGCAGAAACAGGATTATCTAAATAAGGTGCCACTCTTAAAAAAAGTTCTCCAAAATTATAAACTGCCTTATTTTTAATATCAATGTTCTGAATGTACTTATCCACGCTGAAGACGTTTGCATTTGTATTTTTCATTCATTTCCCCCCATAATACTTACTCAATACCCCTTTAAATACCTTCCGATTTGAGTATCTTCGAAAGATTTTGTCCAGAAATGAAATTCCATTTGAAAGTATTTAAATGTTTTACCTTTCCTTTTAAACTTAACTTAAAATCTAGAGAAAAACTTTTTAATATTATATAAATCACGTTCATACCATTTTTCAAACATTATATTGTTCTTTAAAACCCCTTGAGATAGGTCAATAATATAATATTCCTTATTTCCAGCGCATAGAACGTTGTATTCGCTTAAATCAGCATGCACAAAACCCTGTTTATACATTTTTTTAATGGTTTTAATAAAATATTCAACATCTTTAGCTGAATACGGCCCATGTTCTTTCAAAGTGGGTGCGGCATTACCTTCATCGTCTCCTATAAAGTCCATAACAAGCACATTTTTCTTGATTATATGAGGGTGAGGTACCTTAATACCATTTCTTTCAAGAAACATAAGGTTAGCATATTCCTTTTTAGCCCATTCATATATCATTTTCCTTTTATTTCCTTTAACATTAAATCTTGGATCATTTTGTATATATTCATCCCTGTTTGTAAAATCTGTTGTTTCAAGCATATATATTTTAACGGCCAAATATTTTCGAGGATAAAGTTTTCCTCCTGTTGCCCTGAAAACATAAGCTTCCTTACCTGATTTAATAGGATAATCTAAACTTTCAATGACACCTTGTGATTGTAATTTAGACAATATGATTAATGTCTGTCTATCAAAAACGTGAGATTCTATTTTACTTCTTTCATTAAAAACCTTAATTTCTTTAGAGGCCCGTTTCTTTTTCCAGACCGTGGCCATAATTATTCACCGAAATCTTGTGGTAAAAATCCTTTCTTTTTAAGCCATTCAACTTGTATTCTTGTAAATCTCCATGTAACATCTGCCTTAGTGTTATCAATATCCCATGGAACTAATAGTATAATATCTCCGTTTTTAATCCATGCTTGCCTTTTCATTTTACCCGGTATTCTTATTGTTCTCTCTTTACCGTCTAAACATGTAGCTCTCATTCTACTTGCCCCAAGTAAAGCAGTAACATGTCCATATATTTCATTTGGTTTTGGTCTTCTTACTCTAACTATTTCAGTTGGCGCGACAGGAACTTTTGTTCTCATTTTAAGTTCTTCTGTAGAATCTTCTTCTTCTAATTCAAAATTTTTATTTTCAACTACTGGCGTTTTCTTTTTACCAAAATTACCTTTTTTCTTCATTTTACAACCTCAACGGAGTTCTTGCACCACAAGCCTCACAAACTAAAACTTTAACATTTTTATCTACTTGTTCAAAATGGCTATCATGTTTACCACATGTTTTACATTTAACATATTTTGTTATGAAATCAAGTATCTTTGTTGTTACAAGTTTTGAATTAACAGGCCCATTAAAAATCAATCTTTTTCCTTCTATAATGTAAGGTACTGCTAGTTCTTTAGATAAGTATTTACCTACATCTTTTGGTTCTCTTCTAAGAACTTTACAAACATCTGCGAAATTTCTTATTATTGTTTTATTACCTTCTGATAATAATTCTAAATCAGGTAATTCAAACCTATCTTCCCCACCTTGAACTGTAGGAATGTTTTTATATGCTCTTTCTAAAAGATTATTATATTCTTCATCCATTGAATATAATTGAATTACATAAATTTAAAAATACTAAGGTTTTTGTTATGGAAGTGTCAACATTACTAAAAAATTGTTTCATTGTTGTGGATAAACCACGTGGCCCACCAAGTGCACAAGTTGGTAACTGGGTTAGAGATATTGTTAATGTTGAAAAAAGTGGACATATAGGTACTTTAGATCCTGCAGTTTCAGGTGTTTTGATTATAGCTTTAGGTAAGGCAGTTAAATTAAGTAAATTTTTAAGTGGCCAAGATAAAGAATATGTGGCAATAATGCAATTACATCAAAAAGTAAATGAAGATAAAATTCGTTCTGTTTTCAAACAGTTTACTGGTAACATTGAACAAATGCCTCCCTTGCGAAGTGCGGTTGCCAAAAGATTAAGAGTAAGAACAATTCACAGAATGGAAATTCTCGATATTAAAGATAAACATGTTTTGTTTAAAGTTAAATGCCAAGGTGGAACTTACATAAGGAAATTAATTTTTGATATGGGTAAAAAGTTAGGTTGTGGTGCAAACATGCTTGAACTCCGTAGAACTCAAAGCGGTAAAGTAAAGGAGAATGAATGTTTTTCAATTTATGAAATTAAGGATGCTTACTGGGAATATAAAGAGAAAAATAACCCTAGAAAAATCTTGAAAATGTTACGTTCCCCTGAAGAAATGTTAGATTTTCTTCCCATTGTTAAAGTTAAAAATTCTGCAATTCCTTCAATTGCATATGGTTCCCCTATTTATAGAAAAGCGTTAGTGGAAACTTATGATTTTGAAAAAGAATCATTTGTACGTGTTTATTCTGAAGATAATTTATTTTTATGTACTGCAAAAATAATTAACGGGCCAGAGATGTTTGCTAAAATTGATGTTAATCTTTTAGATAAAGATGACTTTAATAAAAAGTGGAAAGATTCAAAATTACAATTGTGATAAAACAAAAGGAATTAAATCTACAATTCCATTAATTATGAATTGTATACCTACGGAACATACAATAACTCCCATTAATTTTGTTAAAATTTTTATACCGTTTTCTTTCAACATTTTCTGTACTAAATCAGAATTAATTAAGACAAAATAATTCATAATCATTGCCAAGGTTATTGATAAAAGTAATATTGCCCAGTGGGAAACGCTTACTGCTTGACTTGCTAAAACAATTGAAGTTGTAATTGCTCCAGGGCCACTTGTGAAAGGTATGGTTAAAGGTATAACTGTTAAGTCATCTCTTTTTGAATATTCATCTTTAATTTCTTCAGGATTACCACTTGATATTTCATTGCCTTTAAATATCATTTTCAAACTTATAATAAAGAGAAGAATACCTCCAGCTATTTTAAATGATCCTATGGATAAACTAAACAATTGGAAAATTAAAAGTCCACTCAATGAGAAAATTATAAGTATGGCCCATCCTAATTTTGATGAATTGAATAACATTTCTCTTTTATTTTCCTTTTTAAATCCGTGAGTTAAAGGAATAAAAACGGCTAAAGTTGAAAAAGGATTAATTATAATAAATAATGAAGTTACGCACAATATAAAATATAAGAGAAGTTCTTCAGTCATAATAATAATTAATCAAATAGATTTATTACTCTTCACTTAATATTCTTTTTTTTATGAGTGAACTTTTACATTTTGTTACATTATATTTCTTTTTGATTTTTTTAATTTTGATTTTGTTTTCATAACAATACTTTTCTATTTCAATCGGAACAAATTGGTCATAACCTATACACACAATATTAGGGTTCACTTTTTTAATACTGCTCAAAATATTTTTCTCATTGCCCATGATTACTTTATCAACTATTTTTAATCCTTTAATTATTTCTGCTCTTTCCCTTTGAGAGTGTATTGTTTTCTTACCATTTCTTTTAGTGATTAAATCACTTGCGACTATTACATACAATTCTTTCCCGTGTTTTTTAGCTTCTTTAAAAAAATATAAATGTCCCAAATGAAATATATCAAATGTTCCTGCTACTAAAACAATACTCATCTTTTCACCAAATTAAATTCAGTATCAATCTTTTTAATAAATTTATTCCAAGTATAATTTTCAATAACCCTTCTCCTTCCCATTTTACCCATTTCTTCTACAACGTTCATGTCCTCACATAATTCTTTCATATATTCAACAATTTCATTTACATTATTTGCTAGATATCCTGTTTCTCCATGTACTACTGTTTCCTTAGGACCACCTTCATTTATTGCTATAACAGGTTTTTCACAACTCATAGCTTCAAGAGGAACTATACCAAAATCTTCATTAACAGGAGTAAACAAAACACACAAACAATTTTTATACAAATTAATCAATTCTTCTTCCTCCAAATTAATTTGAATTTTTATATTATCACTTTTCATTTTCTTAAGTTTTTCTAAATATATTACATGTTCTTTTCTTTCATTTTGAATTGAACCTGCAATTATTAATTCATATTTTTCATATTTCTTATCAGATTTTCTAAACAATTTAAAAGCTTCAATGGCCATCTCAAAATTTTTTTCTGGAGTAATCCTTGAAGGGTATAAGAAATAATTTCCATAGTTCACATTTTCAAATTTATCAACATCAACTCCAGGGGAAATGATTTTAGCTTCTCTTTTCAAATATTTTCTTATTCTTATTTGTGAATTGATTGAATTAGTAAGAACACTTTCAATTTTTGGAACTGTTTTAAATTCAAAATGTTTAAAGAATTTAATAGAACTCCAAAAAGTTATTTTGCTAAATAAATTTCTATTTTTCATTCTCCATTCATATAAATCAAATGCTTCTCTGTTAGGAGAATGACAATACCAACACATTCTTTCATTTTTATTTCTTGCCCACTCAGCAGGAGTTCCATGTGCATTGAGCACATCATAATCTTCCTTAATTTTCAGGTTGTTAAAACACTCGCCACTTTGAATTCCCCATTTAACTCTTTCTCCTAACAGTGATGCAGGGAGAGTTAATTTAGGTTTAATTATTCTGATGTCAAATTCTTTAAATTCCTCAAATGTTTTCTCTGGTAAATATCTATAAGTATAAATAATTGGATTGTATTTTTTAGCTATTTCAAGGACAACTCTTTCCAAACCTCCTTTTGTATGTAAGAAAGGTTGTGTTAAAACAAGTCTCATATTTAATTTATCTCCCTTTATTTTAAAAAATGTTTATAAAATCTCTTTTTTTAACATTAAGTACTGTGCGATTAATCGTAATCGTACTGGGTGAATATATATGAAAATAAATATTGGAGACAAATCAGGTAAAACTTACAAAGTTGACCTTGAAGAAGATAAAAATAGTCTTTTCTATGGAAAGATGATTGGCGAAGAATTCGAAGGAGATTTAATAAACCTCGGCGGATATACTTTCAAAATAACTGGAGGAAGTGACAATTCAGGTTTTCCTATGAGGAATGATGTTTCTGGTTATAACAAGAAGAAAATTCTTATTGAAAGTGGAGTAGGAATAAGGAAAGTTCCAAAAGGTATAAGAAACAGAAAAACAGTTAGAGGTAATACTATTTCTGAAGATATTTCTCAAATTAACGTAATTGTTGTTAAGGAAGGTTCTCAGCCACTTTCAGAGATTTTAGGTGCAACTAAAGGTGATGAAAAGAATGCAGCCTGAAATGAATGTGGTAATGCTCGGTCATGTTGACCATGGTAAAACAAGTATTACTAAAGCATTAAGTGGTGTTTGGACTGATACTCATAGTGAAGAATTAAAAAGGGGAATTACAATTAAGATGGGTTATGCGGATGTTAACATCTATAAATGTTCTTCGTGTAAAGGAGCAGAAGCTTATTCTGTCTCTGAAATTTGCCCGATATGTGGTTCTGAATCTAAATTGATAAGAAAATTTTCTCTTCTTGATGCCCCCGGACATGAAACGTTAATGACCACTGCAATTTCTGCATCAAGTATAACAGATGGTGCCATTTTAGTAATTGCGGCAAATGAACCTTGTCCACAACCACAAACAGCTGAGCATTTGAACGTTCTTGAAGTATTAGATGTTGACAATATAGTTGTCATTCAAAATAAAATAGATATTGTAGGTATAGAAAAGGCAAAAGAAAATTATAATCAAATTAAAGAGTTTTTGAAGGGAACTAAAGCTGAAAATGCACCCATTATTCCAATGGTTGCTAATCAAGGACTTAACATTGATGTTTTATTGAAAACAGTATATGAAAAAATTCCTCTTCCCGAAAGAAAACCTACTAATAAATTAAGAATGTACATTGCACGTTCTTTTGATGTTAATAAACCTGGTACTGAACTTCAAAAATTAAATGGTGCTGTGATTGGAGGTTCAATTATTGAAGGTAAAATAATAGAAGGACAAGAAATTGAAATATCACCAGGAATTATAATTGACAAAAAGAAAGGAGAGTTTGAACCTATAATTACAAAAGTTCAAAATATACGAACAGGTAATGATAAGGTTAGTGAAGCGGGTCCAGGAGGATTACTTGCGCTTTCAACGTTACTTGACCCTGCTTTAGCTAAATCTGATGGTTTAGTTGGACAAATTGTAGGTTTACCAGGAACTTTACCTTCTGCAGTTAAGAAGTTAAAAATGAAATATAAATTAATTTCACGTGAGCTTGAAGATAATTCAAATTTGAGTTTGCAATTAAATGAACCTATTGTGTTAAGTGTGGGTACTGCAATAACTGTTGGTGTTATTATTTCCATGAAAAAAGATTTGATTGAAGTTACTTTGAAAAGGCCAATTGTAGTTGAAAAGAAAAGTAAAGTAGCAATAAGTAAAAGAGCAGGTAATAGGTGGAAATTAAGTGGTTATGGGATTATAGAATAATTCCATGTTTTTCAAATATTTTTCTTATTTTATATTTATTTTGTAAAGGGATTTCACTTATTATATTTTCTTTAATTTCAAAAACACTTTTGTTTAAAATTCTTTCAATAACGTTTAAACTTCCATTTAAAACAGCGTGGTCTAAAACACCATATCCTTCATAATCCTTATCATATATTTTTGCGTTATAATTCAATAAAAGTTCAAACATTCTCAAATTACCATTTCCTGCAGAATACATTAATGTTGTTTTTCCTAAATTGTTTTTTTCATTTACTAATGCTTTTCTCTTAATTAAGAGCTTAACACATTCATAATTATTAACCATACTTGCAATTATAAGTGCAGTGTTTCCTTCCTTATTTTTAGTGTTTAATTCAATATTATGTGCAATTAACTTTTCCACAAAGTAAGGGTTTTTTATTAAACAGGCGTACATTAATGCTGTTGAACCGTACATATCTTTATGATTAAAATCATTTTTTTGCATGAGTATTTGTTCAAACAATTCTTGATTATTTTTTAATATGCTAAGCATTAATGAATTTCTTCTTTTATCGTCAAGGGCCATTACATTAGCTCCTCTTTTAATGAAACTTTTAGCAACAGGGAACATCTCTTTATCAATTGATAATGTTAATGGTGTTCCCTCTTTTGTTTCTGTGTTTACATTATATCTATCAAGTAGTTGTGGTATTTTATGTTCTTTACCTTTTTTTATGGCTTTCATAAGCTCATTTTCTCTATCCTTAAAATTGATTCCTTTTGCCATGTTTATTTATAGGGAACTCACTATATAAAAACCTTGTGTTTTAGCAAAGTTTATATTAAATGAATCATAATAATTATAAGAATGCATATGAAACCCATAAATTATCCTGAAGAATTTCTTAATTCCAAAATAAATAAAGAATATCTCTCACAGATAATTTCTAAACTGGAAGAATCTTCAGTTCAAATAAATCAAATGGATTTTATTGGTGATTCTAAAACAACGACATTATTACAAGTTTATGAGGCCTCAAAAAAATTGTCAAGGAAAAGAAACAAAGAGGCCAAACAATTAGGCGATGAACTCTCAAACATGGTTAAGGAATGTTTTGCGGATTATAATAAATTATACGAGTCAACTTCCATCAAGCAAACAATGGGCTCTGAAACATCAAAGGCCAAAAAAACACTTTTTGAAAAGTTAAAATCTTCAACATCAAATGCCCTTACTTCTATTAAAAAGAAAAAGAAAATTATTGATTTGAAAAGAAGTTTAAGGGCCGAAGAATATGAGGAGGCCGTTGAAATTGCAATAGAGTTAAATTCTCAAGACGCAAGTGATGTTTTGATTGATAAGGTAAAAGACATTACTAAATTTGAAAAGTTTGACGTTGAAAATGTTTACACTTTATTAAAAGGCGCAAATGAAATAGCAACCAAAAATGATTTTCCTAAATATTATAATCAATTTTTAAATAATTTAATTAGTAGTGTAATACATCGTATTGATACTCGTGCATCTACAAAAGGTGATGTCATTGAAACATTACACAAATTAACTTTAGCAGATTCATTTGAAAAAATTTGGAACGAAAATAAATTAATTTATTTTAGAATAAAATCAATGGGGAGTTTTAGTGCAAATGAAATAGTTTCAAGTCACACTTATGATGAATTAAAAAAAGTAATTGATCTTTCATTAAAAGAAGAAGAGTTTACAAGAGAAGAAGCATTATTCCTTGCAAATAAATCTATTCAATTGTTTGGAAAATCCGTTATAACCACTTTGTATACTTTTTACCCTAGAACATTTACTTCACTTACAGATTCCGATAGAAGAGAAATAATTTTAAAAATCCCTGAATACATGGACATTTCTCCAGCAGTTAAAAAAACGTACGGGTTAGAACTTTTGACTACTTATGATGATAACAAATTATTAACCGAAAGTGAAATAGAACTTTTAACCCAAGTAAAAAAAATCAATTATTTCAAATTGTTTCAAGATGACCTGAAACATTTCAACATTTATGCAAGTAATGCAAGTTCTAAATTTATAAGCAGAAAATTAAATGAAATATTGGGAATAACAAATGAAGAACATTTTACTTTTGTAATGGACTTAATTAAAAAAGGTGATTCAAATTTTGCAATTAATTTTATGGAACAATTTAAAGGAATTAAACCAGAACAACATAAAGAAATTGTTTTGAAGATTATTGATTCCACATCACAATTAGAATTTTTATGTAAAAATTTCAATAAATTCACGGGAATGAAAAAAGAAGATCATGAAGAAATATATTCAAAAATCCTTGCTAAATTAAAAGAAAGCAGGTCTCATTCAACTTTTGAAATTGAACATTTTGAAAAATTTGATGGTATCCCAAAAAACAAATATGAATTTTTTGTATTAAAAATGATTGATGCTGGATTTTCATTTGAGGTATTAAAAAACTTTGAAATGTTTAATGGAAAAACCGAAGAGGAAAAGAAACAAATTAATTTAAACCATGAAAATGTAATTAACAAATTAATTGAAAAGGGGAACATAGATGCTTTATGTCACTATTTCCAAATATTTAACGTTCCCGAATCTAAACATGAAAAAATAATTGTTGATATTTTTAAAAGAAATGTTAGTCTTTCTGATATACCAAGATCTTTTGAAAAATTCACCGGAGTTCCAAAAGAAAAACACGAACAAATAGCAATTGATTTAATAAGAAAAAATCATAATGCTTGTGAAAGTGTATTTTTGAATTTTCATAAATTTACTGGTATTCCAAAGGAACATCACTTCCACTTAATTTCACTTATGATTAAACAAGCAGAACATATACATCCGGGATTATTAGAGAAATTAAGTTATTTTGAAGGCATAACTCAAGAGCAGCTTTTACCTATTTATGTAGAGATTATGCAATATTATACATATACTAATAACACTGATAATTCTATGGTTAAAAGATTATTTGAAAAAATAAGCGAATTAAATTTAAATGAAAAAGAATATTTTCTCTTAGCAAATAATTTAATCGAAAGATCTCCTTACTTTGTTTTAATTCATATTGATAATTTCAAATTAAATGACTTAGATAGAGAAGAGTTATTTAGTAACATAATTAAGAATTGTTTACTTTTAGAACATAAGATTGATTTAAAAGATTTATTCAAAACAAAAAGACATGAACAATTTAAAACCGATGCAATCAAAATAGTTTATGAACACAATACTGATTTTTCGAAAAAACATTTAATCTTAATAGCAACTAAAAAAGATTTAATTCATTTGTTTGGTGAAAAACCTATAAACGATTTATTGGATGCATTGCCTAATGCAGAAGAAAAACGTAATGCTTTTACTCTTAACAAATATGATAGAACCGCTGAATTTTTATTTTATTTAAACGAACTCAAATTATTTGAATATAATAAACAAGAAATCGGAATAGTTACTGATTATATAAGAAGGTTTGGACTTTCAAAAACAGATAAATTATACACTTATTTTAGAGATTTAAAATTATTAGAACAAGGACAAATTCAAACTCTATCCACACAACAAATTAAAGATAAAATGACTTCACTTGACCTTTTAGAAACAAAATTCAAAACTTTAAACAAAACAATTTATGGTGAGCAACCTCTTTTAGGTGATGCCTTGAAGAAATATTCTGAATTTGAACTTGAACTTTTAAACAAAGCAACAGGTAAAAGTACACATAAGTTTGATTATGAGCGACCAACATTTGAAAAAATAATTTCAGATTATATTTCATATTCATCAACAAATAGTTTTAAAGAAGGATTAACTCTTGCTAAAGAATATGGTGTTCTCAACATAAAAGCACACAAACCAAATATTTCTTTTAACAAATCTTTAATCGAACAAGATTATTTAAAATTAAGAGGTGAAATTTTATTTTCATTAGATTCAACCACCTCTCCTGAGAAAAAATTAAATAACTTAAAAGAAATTAGTGCTTCTAAAATTGATGCTAAATTAAATGAAGTTATTGAACTCAACAAAACTAAATCAAATGATTTCCTTCAAAAACAAATTGAGTTTTACACTTCATTAAAAGAAGAAGTAAAAAATTCCAAAACATTTGATGATGTATTATTTTCACTTTTAAAAATAGATAGGGGCACAATAGAAAAGTTAGATTTGTCTCAACAATTACGTTGCGTTGTTCTTTACAAAATTTCAGAAAAAAATTATACTTCTGATCAAGCTTTAGCAAGTATTGAATCGGATTTAACTTTAGAAATAACCTCAAATTCAGTTCTTTCTTTAATTAACATAATTGATAATTTTGCTAAGGAACATGTACTTAATTTAACCAATCAAAATAAAGAAGGGTATTGGGATGAAAAAACCTGGGAAAGTATTCTTGAATCTAAAAAGAATAGTAAAAAAGTAAATATTTTGAAAATATTTAATCCTTATGTTGATAATTTAAAGAAAGAATCTGAAAAATTCATTGTTGAAAATGAAGGAGATTCTTATAATGTTTCTTGTATTCCTGATAGAGGTTTTATTGGTGAGATGTCTGGTTATTTGGCAAATGTATGTTATACTGCTGAAAAAGAAATGCTTAGGAGATATCCTAATGTAATCCCTTACAAGTTTGTTGTTGATGAAAGTGAAGAAAAAAGGTTTATTGGTTCAGTTTTAGTTTTTGAATTGGAAAGTAAAGAAGGTGAAAAGGTAGCTTTGTTACGCGCTTTTGATGTACCTAAAGAAGATGAAATTAATATTCCAGAATTCATTGAAAATTTCATAAATTCAATTACACCATCAATCAAAAACAGAGGTATTACCAAGATTATTATTCCTGGTACGGGTTCCGCAGTTTCAAATTACCACATGACTTTGAATCATTTAACAAAATATTATAAACAAGAAAACAAAATAGCACTTTACCCTAAATTTGATTTTAACAATTATAATATAACAGATAATTGTTATGTTGTAAGAACACTTTAAAATCCCTCTTATTCTTTCAATAAATCAAATAATGTTGTGAACCCCTTTAAACTATTAAAAAAAACGATTTCCGCGTTCATTTTACCTTTTCTGTGTTTTATAATTACTTTTAATGTACACTTCCAATAATTCGTGGAAAATTACTTTATTTTGTTTTTCGTCAGTGGAAAACTACTTTGTTTTGGTTTATAAAGGATTAGGGCCCATAAGATAAGCATGGATAGTGGAGATGGACTTGTTAATGAATTTGATGAATTTTTCAATGCCGTCTATAGTTCAGAAATTGCATTATTAAAATCTAATTTCCCTAAAATAAGAAGTTTAAATATAAAGTATACAGATTTAGAAAAATGGAACTCAGATATTGCAGATCTTCTCTTAAAAAACCCTGATAAAGTGGTAACTGCAGCCAAAGAAGCACTTGAAATGCACGGTTTTGATAAAACATATGATTATGAAGTACATGTTCGTTTCCATGAATTACCAGATTTCAATTTACTTGTTCAAGACTTAGGTGCTGCGCACATTGACAAGTTGATAAGAGTTGAAGGAATTTTAACAAAAAGATATGAAACTAAACCTAAAGTTAAAATGGCATTATTTAAATGTAAAAATTGTGGTGCCAATTACAAAGTAATCATGACAAAACAAACTCAGCCCATGCGAATGTGTGAAGTTTGTAAAAAGAAAGTAGATTTTTCTGAAGAAGAATCTTATTTCGTTGATGTTCAATTTGCTGAGATGCAAGAACTTTTAGAAAGATTAAGAGGAGGTGCACCTGCAAGTCACATTCAATTAATGATGGAAGATGATTTGGTCAATTATATTAATCCAGGTGAAGAGGTTACAATAACAGGCATATTACGAATTAAACCTCCTATAAAAACACAAAATGATAATATTTATTTGAAATATTTAGATGTATTAAAAATTGATAAATCAAAGAAGGATTTTGAGCAACTTGAAATCACTGAAGAAGAAAAAGAAAAAATCAAAGAGTTAGGTAAAAATCCAGAAATATTAAACAAAATTGCACGTTCTTTTGCTCCAGGTATTTTTGGTAATGATAAAATTAAAGAAGCAATTACTTTACAATTGTTTGGAGGTACTCCCAACAAAACATTACCTGGTGGGGCGCCCATTAGAGATGATATGCATTTACTTTTAATTGGTGATCCTGGTGCTGCCAAATCAAGATTATTGAAATATGTACATTCCGTTTCACCTAAAAGTGTTTATGTGAGTGGTAAATCTGTCTCCGGAGTAGGTTTGTGTGTTGATAAAAATTCTTTAGTTATATTGGAAAATAAAGGAATTTGTAAAATTAAAGATTACATTGAAGAAAATTTCAAAAATCAAAAATTAATTGAAAATGCGAATTCAGAAAAACATAAAGTAAAAATATTGGCGGTTAATGAGAAATTAAATTGTGCTTTTGTTGAAACAAATAATATTTGGAAAATTAAACCTTCTGAATACTTATATAAAATAGAAACTCGTAGAGGTAAATATATTAAAATCACTCCTCAAACTCCATTATTAGTTTATAGAAATAATAAAGTTGAATGGATAAAAAGTTCAGAATTAAATGAAAAGGATTTAATTGCTACAAGTAAACAAATTTCTTCATTCAAAAAACAAAAAGTTTCTTTGATTAGTTTAATAAAAAGTGAAAATGTAAGAATAAATTCTCCAGTTTCAATTTTGTTCAATAAAATTTCTAAAAAGTTAATAGAAATGTATGGGAATTTAACTGAAGCTTCTAAGGAAATAGGTTTTAGAAGAGAACAATTATATGAATGGAAAAATTTGAAATATTCAAATGGAATTAAACTAAAAGATTTAAGAAAATTAATTGAAATAACAAAAATAGATGAAAAAGAATTAGAACAATTCAATGAATTTTTTGTTAGATATGGAAAAAATATTCGTATTCCAATATATTTAAATGAAAACGTTTCTTATCTTGCAGGTTTGATTGCTGGAGATGGAGACATTTCTTCAACTGATAGTGTTGGAATTAGATTACATTCAATAGATGAAAAATTGTTATTAAAAGCAAAACAAATTCTTAAAAATGAATTTAACTTAGAATCTAAAATTTCAAAGAGTAAAGATAGAGTTCCATGTTTAAGATTTTCATCAATTATATTAAGAGATATATTTTATGCTTTAGGAATACCTAGTGGTGAGAAATCACATAAAATTGATATTACAAATACTTTGTTATTAAGTGGAGAGAAAAATATAACTGCATTTTTAAGAGGGTTATATGATAGTGATGGTTGTGTTACAATTCCTAACAATGGTTCTGAATCAATAGGTTTTAGCACATGTAGCAAAATACTTGCTCAGAAAATGCAATTGATTTTGGAAATGTATGGAATAATAGCAAAATTAAGAGTCCGTGAAAGAAATAAAGAATATGTAACAAATAAAAGAAAAATTAAATCTAAAAAAGTTCAATATCATTTAGAAATAAGGGGTGTTGAAAATTTCAAATTGTTTAAAGATAAAATCAATTTCGATAAAGAAGATAAAAGAAAGAAATTAAATTTGATTTGTAAGGATATAAAATCAAATCCTAATGTAGGCATTTTACCTAAAAGAATTTATAAAGAATTTTATTGGGATGAAATAAACAAAATAACAAAAATTAAATGTAATGATGAATGGGTTTATGATTTTACTGTCAATGATGGACATTCTTTCTTTGCTAATGGTATTTTAGTTCACAACACGGCTTCGGCAGAAAAAGACAATATGAGCGACGGAGGATGGGTACTTAAAGCAGGTGCATTGGTACTTGCTTCCGGTGGCCTTGCAGCAATTGATGAATTTGATAAAATTGATGATTCGGATAGAGCATCACTTCACGAGGCGATGGAATCACAAAGTTATCACTATAATACAAATATTACTTTTGCTGATGGTTCTATTAAAAAAATAGGAGATTTTGTTGAAGAAAACTTAAATTCATCTAAAATTAAAGGGAAGGATTGTTTTGTACAGAATGGAAATTTTGGTAATTTATTAACTTTAGAAAATGGTAAAGTTATTACTGCTAAAATAACCCAAATTAGTAAACATAAGGTAAATGAAAAATTATTTAAAATTAAACTTGATAATGGACAAGATTTAATTGTAACAGCAAAACATCCCTTTCTTAAACCTCATTTATCGAATTTATATAATGAAGTTGATGCTGAAACATTGAAAAAAAATGATTATATTTTGTCTCCTATTTCAATTAGTATTTCTGAAAATAAAATTAATCCATTTTTGGCAAGATTTTTAGGATATCATATAACTGATGGTAGTTATGAGTTAAATAGGGGTAAGAAAAATGGAGTTAATTTTACAAATAAAAATATTGAATTAATAGAAGATTATACTAAATTAAGTAAACAATTATTTGATAAGGAACCTTATATTTACAAAAGAAAAAACGGAATGTATTATGCGAGAATTATTTCTGTAGATGTTATGAAAAAATTGATTGGTATTGATAAAACCTTATTAGAAAAAGGTAATGTCAAAAAAATTCCTTTATGTATTATGAATTCAGATAAGAAGGCTACAATTGAATTTTTGAAAGCTTGTTTTGAAGGAGATGGTGGATTTAAAAACGGCACTGTTTATTTCGTTTCAAGTAATGAAATTGTTATAGAACAATTACAATTTTTGCTGTTAAGATTTGGTATCTTTTCAAGGAAAAAAATTGATGGTAATGTATTTAGATTATATATAAATGGAGAGAATGCTAAAAACTTTTGTAATTCAATTGGATTTATATCTCACAAAAAGAACGAAAAAGTTATATCATATTATAAAATTAAAAGAGAGAAAAGAGAATATACTGAAATAATCCCCTGGTGTTTTACAAGAGATATTGTTCATTTAATTAAAAAATATAAAATTGTTTATAATAGCGATATTCAAAAATATAAGAGTTATAATTGGCATAAATCTCATTTATTAAAATATGTTTCAAAAATAATTGATAAGAATAAAAAAATAAAAACAGAAATTAAAAAAATTGATAAATATTCATTTGAAGATTTAATAAATTTAAGAAGAGAATTAAATATATCTCAATCTGATTTAGATTTTAAATATAGAAGTAATATTTCTTATTGGGAAAGAAATAAAATTAATTTTGATAATTATAAATTATTAATCAAAAAATATTTTGAAAAATTACTTTTTGAAACGGATAACTCTGTTTCAAATTTAAATAAAATTTTAGATTTTCGTTATGTTAAAATACTAAAAATAGAAGAGTATTATGATACTAATGAATGGGTATATGATATAGCAGTTAAACCGAATAGTCTTTTTATTTCAAAAGGTGTTGTTTTACACAATTCCATTTCAGTTGCGAAAGCAGGTATTGTTGCAACATTCAAAAGTAAAACGGCCATTATTGCCGCAGCTAATCCTAAATATGGTCGTTTCAATAAAAACATGTATCCTGCGGATCAATTTAATATCCCTTCAACCTTATTGAGCAGGTTTGATTTAATTTTCCCCATGTATGATGATATTGATGAAGAAAGAGATAGGATGTTGGCAACCCACATTTTAAATTCACATGCAAACATAGATAACCCCACTTTAAATCAAGAAGATTTAATGGATGTTGATTTCATAAGAAAATACGTTTCATATGCGAGAAAGTATGTTTTTCCTAGATTAACTCCTGAAGCTATGACTTTAATTTCTGATTATTATATTGAAATGCGTATTTTAGGTAAAAGACAGGGATCGATACCTATAACTGCAAGACAGATTGAAGGGTTGGTACGTATGGCTGAAGCTTCAGCTAAGGCAAGGTTATGTGAACATGTTGAGGCACAAGATGCGGAACGTTCAATTCGTTTATTTGATTATGCATTAAGGTTAATTGCTATGGATGCCACTACAGGTAAATTGGATATTGATATTATAGCGACAGGACAACCTAAGGCAAGAAGAGAAAAGTTCATGACAATTATGAATATAATTAAAGAACTTTCTGAAAAAGTTGACTTAATTGGTTTAGATGAAATTAAATCTAAAGCCCGTGAATATGAAATTGAAGAGAATGAAATACAATCAATAGTGGAAAAATTGAGAGAGAAAGGTGAAATTTATTCTCCAAAGAATGGGTTTTATAAAATTACTGATAGAAAGTAACTTATATGAAAAATGTTGTTCGCATATTATTTCTTTTTATTTTAGCTCATATTATAGGTTTAGTGGTGGGAAATGCTTTCATCTCAGGTTATTCAAGTGTAACTTATGGTTCTACTGAACTAACAATACAAGATATGTTTTTCATAGTTGTGGGCATGTCATTTTTCTTAATATTGATTTTGGTATTTTTGAAAATGTACAAAGGTAATTTCCTTTTCAAATTACTTGAGTCAATTGTTGTTTTTACAACTTCTTTCATTGTATTTTTAGGTCTTTTATGGTACTTTAATGGTTCAATTGAAATAGCGTTTATACTTGCTTTATTTTTCACTATACTTAAGTTTTATATTTCCAATTTACGTAATATTACGGGAATTATTTCAGGAGTAGGTATGGCAGTAATGTTTAGTTTATTTCTTTCACTTTTTGAAGCTGTTTTATTTATAATATTCATGTGTTTTTATGACATTTTCGCAGTGTTCATAAGTAAGCACATGGTTTTCATGGCAAAGGAGTTTAGTAAAAGGGATTTATCCTTTTCATTGGCCAGTAAAGAAAAAATCAAAGTTACAAAGATTAAAACGTCTTATGTTATTGAAAAGGGTGTTGAAGTAGAAGTTAAGGAGAAGTATGTTGAAGAAGAAGTTGAGCATTTAGAATTAGGTACAGGAGATATCTCATTACCTTTAGCTTTTGCCTTAGTGGTTTTTAAAACAGCTTATTTGGATTTTAATAATGCCATTGCGGCGTTTATGTTTATATCATTGTTTTCTGTTATATCATTAGGATATACACTTTATTTTGTTAAAAAGTATAAGTTGTTTTTACCAGCGTTACCTCCTATTGTGTTAGGAAGTTTTATAGGTTTAATAATTTCTAAGTATGTATTGTATTTAATTTAAAATAAAAAAAAGAATTATAATTATTGTTTACTTTTTGCGCCTTTTGCACTTATTTCAATACGTGGTGGTATTAAAGGTGGTGCTAAGTTAATTGCTCTTGTAACCAATACTCCGTTTATACCGGAACTATAATTGATTAAGTTAAGTAATGGTTGTGCTATTTCTTCTGAAATTTTCTTTTCTTTCTTCCATTTAGCTTCCATATCTTTAACTTCTTTATCAGAACCATTTGCGAAGACAATACCTTTCATTTTCAAGTAACCTACATCTTCGTATGTAACAGTGTATACAAAATCAATCATAAGTTCAGTGTTCACTGCTTTTATGTCTTCAACGTTAATATTTATGCCTACTCCCTTAACTGGTGCATCTTTCTCTCTTTTTGCATCAACGGAATCTAATCTTACTCCTAAGAAATTAATCATACATTTTCACCTAATATAATTTATATCAAAAAGTTTAAAAAAGAGATTAAATGTTTAAATATCTCGTAACCTCGTTCAAGTTAACTTTTGAAGATTTATCTTTAATTTCCTTCTCTTTAATTTCAATATAATTGTTAATTAAATTGTCATTAAATACTTTGTTTAGATATTCTGAATCTTCCATTAATGAAGTTAAACTCTCAGTCAAGTTTGTTGGCGGTCTTATAATTTTCTTTTCATCAAAACTTATTTTTTTCTTTATACCATCTAAACCTGCGCAAATTATGGCAGAGTAACCTAAATACGGGTTCATGCTTGGGTCCGCTAATCTGTATTCAATTCTTTTATCTTCTTCACCAAAAATGGGGTTTGGCATTCTCATAATTCTATTGAATACTTTAATGTTATCAATATGACTCATTTTTTTATAGGAAAGGGTTGAAGGTAACAAGAATGCACTTAATGAATTAATATGCTCCATTATACCTGCCGCGAAATAGTAACCCATTTCACTTAACTTTTCACCTTCTAAACTCATGAATTTATTTTCATTTTTTTGCCATGCACTAATGTTAATGTGTGTTTTGTTAGGTGGTTCTGAATCTGAAATCATAGGAGTGAAACTTGTAATTGCACCTACAACCATCGAAGAGTTTTTTGTTATATATTTAACACTTAAAAAATCATCTGCTGCTTTTAAACTATGTTGTTTTTCTAATGATAATTCATGTTGAATTCTTCCTTTTTCATGATTGTGTGAATTTATGCCAATGTCCATTATTTCAGAATATTCACCCACTTGCATTCTAATACTTCTTCCTAAATCACCATTAACTGTTTGATATCTTCTCATTGAATTTTCATATTCGCCTTTATAGGGGTTCATGTTAATTTCCCTGGAATCCATTGACAAAACATGATTTTTATCCTCATTAGTTAAAATAAGTGTATCTATTAAGTAAAAGTCTAATTCACTACCTATTTTTAATTGGGATTTAGTTTCCTTTTCAAACGTTTGGTTTGCTTTTGAAAGTATATTTCTGGGATCATTAGGACTATTACTATTAGCAATAAACCTTGCAGTGCTTGGTTCCCATGGTATTGGTGCATAAGTGTTTGCATCAGGAGTTAATGTGAGATGTTCTCCTTCACTATAAAACATAGATTCGTGATCTACTGAAATTGCTCCTTCCTTGAAATTAATGTTTGATAATTTTCTTGAGGGAATTGTTATATTTTTAAAGTTACCTAGTACGTCAGTATAACAGATGTCAATCCATCTGAACCTATCTTCGACTATTTTTTCGAGTGCTTCTTCTGGTTTCATAATTATTACCTATTAAGAATTAACCTAATAATTTATAATAATTTCACTTTTCAATAATACCATCAAAAGAAAATTGGTGATATATTATGATTAAAAGATGTGAAAGATGTAATTCAGATACAAGTTTCCTTGAAAAATGTACATTTTGTTCAAAGTACATTTGTAGAAAATGTATCCATGCAGGTAAAAATGTTAATAAAACAAACCGTGTAATTATTTGTAAATCTTGTTTCGGTGATGTTAAGAAGATGAAAGAATACGAAAATATGTAATTTTTAATATTTTTTATTCTAATTAAAAAACATAAGGCCGTAGTAGCTCAGCCTGGAAGAGCACGGGGCTGAAGACC
>CAYOAB010000006.1:0-22234 GCA_964401875.1 Microcaldota archaeon | reverse complement strand
ATTACCAGCAGTTTACATAGTTTTACTTTTAAGTTCAATGTGGGGAGTAGATAACGGCGCGTTCATGTACGTTAACCACGACTTGTACGGTGATGTAAAAGGAATGGTCCCTCAAGAAATAATAATGCCCGTTAAAGATTTTGAACCTATAACTTCAACGTTCGCAGTGTTTCCAAAAAGTGTAACCTCCTTTTTTGATTGGAGTGTCTTGTATTACATTAACCCTATAATAAGTATGGTTTTCAGAATAACTTTCATACTATTTTTCGCGGATGTAGGTTTATTACAAATTATAACGTTCGGTGCCATTATCTACATTGCCTCGTTCCTCCCAGGAATAATGAGACATGATTATGAACAAACAATAGCAACATTCGTTTTCTGGGCATTAATTCCTTTAACTTATATGTTTGCTCAATTTACAGGAAATACCTTCAATCCACTTATTATTGTGGGAGTATTATCAACAACTTTAATTACATATTATTTAGATAGAAAGAAATTCTACATAGCAGGCCAAACAACTGCTAACTTAAGAGAAAAAAGTAGTAAATTTGAAAAAGAAGGAATACCCGTACAAGATTTAGGTCTCATGTCTAAAGTTAAATTAAGTGATGTAGGTGGTTATGAAGATGTAATAAGTGAATTGAAAAATGCAATTTTACTTCCCTTACAAAGAAAAGAACTTAGTTTAGCGTATAACATTAAACCACCTAAAGGATTACTTTTGTTCGGGCCACCAGGTACAGGTAAAACTATGTTAATGAGTGCATTGGCAAAAGAAATGGAAGTGGGTTTTAAATATGTTAAAGCATCAGATTTACTTAACCAATACATTGGTGAATCAGAAAAAAATGTGGCCAAAATATTTAGAATCGCAAGAGAGCAAGCTCCATGTGTTTTATTCTTTGATGAAATTGATGCACTTGCCGCAGTTAGGAGCACATCAAGTCATGAAGCTGGAAGAAAATTACTTAACACAATTCTTGTTGAAATGGACGGATTACAATATGATAAACAAATTTTAGTTGTTGGTGCAACAAATGCTCCACACATATTAGATAAAGCAATATTAAGACCTGGAAGAATGGATAAAATAGTATACATGCACCTTCCAGATGAAAAAGCAAGATTGAAAATATTTAAAGTTCATACTAAAGGAGTTCCACTTGAGGAGGGAATTAACTTTGAAAAATTAGCTAAAGTCACCGATAGATTTTCAGGAGCAGATATACAAAACATAGTTAAAGAAGCTACAAGATTAGCGTTCAATGAAGCTAATTTATCAAATAACATTGAACCTGTTAAAATGGAACATTTCAATAAAGTAATTAAGAGCATAAGGCCAAGCACAACTTTGGCAATGTTAGACGAATATGAAAGGTTTAAACTTGACTTTGAAAGAAGAGTTAAAACCGAAGATGAAGAAGTTAAGAAAGATGAAGAAGGTAAAACCGTTCAATGGAAAGATGTAATTGGCCATGAAGGAGTTAAGAATATACTTAAAGAATCAATTGAAATGCCTCTCTTACACGAAGAATTGTTTAAACAGTATGATGTTAAACCAAGTAAAGGTCTTTTAATGTTCGGGCCACCGGGGTGTGGTAAAACATTAATGGCAAAAGCCGTTGCAAATGAAATGCAAGTTAACATGATAATTTTAAGCGGTGCGGACATGTTAAAGAAAGGATATGAAGGTGCAATTACAATAATTAGAGAAAACTTTAACAGAGCACGAGAAAATACACCTGCAATTATATTCATTGATGAAATCGAAAGTATAGCTCCAGATAGAGGACTTTACTCTTCTAAATATGTAGAAGATGTAGTTACACAATTCTTACAAGAAATGGACGGCATGAAAGAATTAAAAGGGGTATTCTTGATTGGTGCAACAAATAAACCTGGAATGATAGATAAAGCGTTAATGCGTCCCGGAAGGTTAGATAAAATAGTATTCATTCCTCCACCATTACCAGAACAAAGAATTGAAATGTTTAAATCTTTCCTTTCAAAGGTACCTACTTCAAAGTTAGATTATGAAGAGTTAGCAGAGTCAAGTGAAGGGTTTACTGGTGCGGATATTAAGAGTGTATGCCAAGAAGCTAAAATGGAACTTGTGAGAAGGGCAACTAAAGGAGATAAGGAAGCAGAAATTACACAAAGAATTTTATTGAAAATATTAAGTGAAAGGAAACCTTCAATTAATTTGAAAATGTTACAAGAGTATAAAGAATTCCAAGACAATTACGGTGAAAGAAAATAATTTTATCTTTTTAAAATTAAATTTGATAAGTATAAATTAGCTTCACCGCTAATTGAACATGCTCTTATGTCATACAACTTTTTCTTAGATATTTTTTCAGGTACAGGTAATTTCTCAAACATATAACTTGAACCATCATTAACCAATTGCGTGTAAAATAATTCACATCCAGTGTTACTTGAGAAAACCTTTACTTTAAATGGATCTTTAGATACTTTAGATTGTACAATCAAATCAAATATTGTGGAATATTTATCCAAATAAATCTCATTACGCATTCCCTCATCATTATAAAATGCAATTATACGTGAACCTCTCAAATTAAGGAATGGTGCATTACTCTTAAACGAATCTGAAGTTTTAAGTATTGACGCAAATTCAGCTAACTTCAATAATCCTGGTTTCATTTCTTCATTTTTATATATAGCGTGTGACCATTCACCATGTTCAGAACGAACATACATCTCAGGGGTTTTAATTTGTATTTCCACACGAACCCCTTTATGGAAAACATCAACATGTAACGCTTGATAACCTGTCCTACCACGAGGGTTAGTTATAAAATCCTCTGAAAACATTTCACCATGATTATAAACATCTTTAATGAAATTCCAAAAATAACGTGCCTGATTTACATCTTCTACTAAAACCGTGAAGGCAACCAAATCATGTAACTCTAACATTTTAGTTATAGGTAAATCCTTTTCAATCATTTTAAGTACAATACTACCAGCAGATTTAATTCTACCTTTAACATAAGAACCTTCTTCAAAAGGGAAAAAAGAAACATCATTTGAATTAATATTGATTAAAGTTTGTAATTCATTCGTAAATGATTTTTTAATATTGTTAAGATACTCATAATTTGACCTCATGTTTGAATCAATTTTTCTATAATTATCTGGATAAAGAGTTTGAACTGAAAGGTTTTTTATATCGTTCAAAACACTGTTAAAACCTAAAATGTCCGCGATTGGATGATAAACATTATACATCACAGTAGCCAAATTTCTTTTTTCCTCTTCAATTTTTTTAGGATTAAAGTTAAACCAATTAACAAGTAAATCCTTATCACCATTAAGTGGAAGTTTAGAAATGTCTAAAGTACGAAAAATAAGTAAAGGTAAATTCTTTTCAAACAATGAAGAATAATATGTACCTTCCGCTTTTGGGTTAAAATCATTGTTTTTTAAATCTAAATAATCGTGATATAAGGAACCTAACTCTCTTCTAATTAAACGTGGTACAGGTTCATTGTTACGAGTTTCATGAAAAAGTGAAAGTAAAAGTAATTTTGAAATGTTAAATTGTCCTTTTTTATATTCAACATTAGCTAAATTTGAATTCAAGAAATTAAACATGGAATTATTATGTTCCATTATATACGCGGAAAAAGGATAATTCATTTTAGAATAATGCTTTTCAAAATCTGTTTTTATTCTTTTTATATAATTGTCATTACGTTTAACGTCACTGAAATCTTTATTTAATAATGACATAAAGGAAATTAGAAATGTATAGATATATAAAGTTTGCCTTAAGGAATTAATTAATGGACGATATAAAAATGATTTACAATGAACCTGTTGCCATGTGGAAAGATTTTCTTATAATTAGTGATTTACATTTAGGAGTAAAGGGTGTAAGTGATGTTAAATCAACAATAGAAATTATTAGGAAAATGATGAAAGAACATGATAAAAGTAAATTATTAATTTTGGGAGATTTAATGGCAAGTTATTCTAGTGTTGATGAGGAAGCAGGCATTTTTATAAGGGAATTAAGTAAGGAATATGAATTACATATAGTTAAAGGAAACCACGATGGCGGAATTGAAAAGTATAAGAGTTTCTGTACAATTTACGGAACAGAAGGGGGAATTATTGATAACATTGGTTTTTTCCATGGACATAGTTGTTGGCCTAAAAAAGAAATTTTTGAACAGGAAATCATACTCATGGGGCACATACATCCCAAAGTGGTATTTGGTAAAGAGTATAAATGGGCCGAAAAAGTTTGGATGATTAGTGAATTAAATAAAGAGAAAATTCAAAATAAATATGAAGATATAAAATTCAATGATAAAACAAAAATAATTGTTTTTCCGAACTTTGGTGGAGGAGTAGGAACATTAGAATATGAACAAGATAAACAAAGAATGGCAAGAGAAATATTTATAAAAACCACTTCCCAAATATACTTACTTAATGGAATAAAAATAAAATGAGGTAAAAATATGGCAAAAGGAAGAGACACTTCAGTGGTGTGTGCATCATGTGGGAGGTCTGTCCCACGTAGCAAAGCAGTAGAAGATATGAAAAGAATTACATATTCAACAGAGCTTAAGAACAAAGATGATGTTACATATTCAGAGAGTAGAAAATTGTATTATTGTATAAGCTGTGGTAAACACAGAGGTATTTTTGAAAAGAAGAAAAAACAATTCTTAAATAAATACAATAAGTAATTAAGGTGTAATCAAATCTAAATAAGATGGTTTACACTTCTGTAATTTTTTTAATAATTCATATATTTTTTTTGAATCTCCTTTAACAATTAATGTTTCTAAACATTTAGAATTTGATAAACAATTATGAGTACGCATATGTATTAATGAATTGTTTTCATGGAATACGTCTAATATTTTTTGTTCTGATTTTTTTTCATGGAGGATTAATAACACAGATTCAATGTTGCCTTTAACTTGATTTATTTTAGATTTTTCTTTAATTAATAAATTCAAACTTGTCCTCACTGCTTCAGAACTACCGGCAAAACCATACTTGTTGACTAATAAATTCAAATTAGAAATGGATTCATTATCAAGAGAAACACTTACTATTTCCATGTTAATAATTTCACAAAGAAAATTAATAAAATAGATATAGTTATTAACTTTTTGAAAATAATTAATAACATGAAAAATATTACAATAATAGTAATGGCTATGATAATAATACTATTTAGTGGTTGTATTAATTCTCCTATAGAAGAGAATGAAAATGAAATTAATGTTATGGTAAGCTTTTACCCATTTTATGAATTTACAACTAATGTTGGTGGAGATAAAATTAATGTGAATTTACTTATCCCAGCAAATGTTGAACCACATGAATATGAACTTAAACCGTCAGATATGGTTAACATAATTGAAAGTGATTTATTCATATATAATGGAGGAGGAATGGAACCATGGGTTCATAACTTAATTGAAAATAATGAAATTAATGTTTTAGATGCAAGTGAGGGGATTGAACTTATTAAAACTGAACTTCATGAGCATGAAGAAGAACAGGAACACAAACATGGTGAGTATGACCCACATGTTTGGTTATCTCCTACAAACGCAATTAAACAAGTTGAAAATATAAGAGATAAATTAATTGAAATTGATCCTGAAAATGAAGAGTATTATACAAATAATGCGAAAGAATACATTGAGAAATTAGAAGGATTAGATGAAAAAATTAAAATGGAAATTAATAATGAAAAATGTAAAAAAAGTGAAGTGGTAATTACACATGCAACTTTAGCATACTTCTGTAGAGATTACGGATTAGAACAAATAGCATTAACAGGAATTAACCCACAAGCTGAAATTAGTGTAAAACAATTAACAGAAATTATGGAACACATTGAAGGTAAAAATGTTACTGTGATTTTCACAGAGGAACAAATCAATCCACAAACCGCACAAGTAATTGCTCAAGAATTAGGAATTCAAACCATGACTTTAAACACAATACACGGAATAAGTGATGAGGATAAAAAAGCAGGAAAGAATTATATTACATTAATGGAAGATAATATAAGTAAATTAAAAATTGCACTTGAATGTGAATAATATGAGCCTAATCTCCCTTAAAAATGTTAGTTTCAAATACGAAAACACTTTAGTGTTAAACAATGTTAATTTTGAAATTGATAAGGGTGACTACGTAACAATAATCGGCCCTAACGGAGGAGGTAAAACAACTTTACTTAAACTCATTTTAGGTTTCATTAAACCCAGTGAAGGTGAAATTAAAATTAACGTTGAGAAAAAGAGAATAGGTTACGTGCCACAAAAGGCAGTTAACTTTGACCACAACTTCCCCGCAAGTGTAAATGAAGTAGTTTCAATGGGAAGGATAGCTAATAGAGGGTTAATTAACATGCTTAACAAGGAAGATTATGATAAAGTTGAATCTTCACTTAAATTCGTTGAAATGTGGGAAAAAAGAGAAGAAAAAATTGGTGAACTTTCAGGAGGGCAACAACAGAGAGTTTTCATTGCTAAAGCGTTATGCTCAAACCCTGAAATATTAATTTTGGATGAACCCACAACGGGGATTGATTCAAATTCAAGGGATAACTTCTACAAATTGTTAAAGGAATTAAACAAAAAAGGAATTACATTAGTTTTAGTTTCACATGACATAAGTGCCATAGTTAAAGATGTAAACAAAGTGTTTTGTGTTAACCAAAAAGTTAACGTACACAACGATATTAAGGAACTTGAAAGTAAAGAAAACAAATTTTTATGCGCATACCCAGAAAATATTGAGTATATAGGGGAACATCATTTGAAGGTGAAAAAATGATTGATTTAATTCTTAAATATACATTTTTACAGAATGCAATCATAGGAGGAGTATTAGTAGGGATAACTTGTGCAATAATTGGAAGTTTTATTGTTTTAAGAAAAATGAGTTTCCTGGGTGACGGGTTGGCACACATTTCTTTCGGTGGAGTAGCTGCAGGCATTTTGTTTAAAATTAATCCTTTAATTTCCGCACTCGGGTTCGCTGTGCTCTCAGGAATAGGTATACAAAAACTTAAAGATATGAAGATATATAGTGATGCGGCAATAGGTATTTTCTTTTCATTCGGATTAGCTTTGGGAGTTATACTTATTAGCTTATCAACGGGTTACACAGTAGACTTGTACTCTTACTTGTTCGGTAACATATTAGCCATAAACCAATTTGATTTAATATTAATGGGAGTAATGACAATTGTAGCATTAATTACTGTTGTTATGCTTTACAAGGAACTCTTTTACATTACATTTGATGAGGAGACAGCACAAGCTAATGGAATACCCGTTAAATGGCTTAACCAAATACTTGTAATTATATGCGCTTTAGCAATAGTAACTTCCATGAAAATTGTTGGTATTCTTTTGGTTTCATCTTTCTTAATTATACCTACAACCACGGCGTTAGTTTTAGGAATTAAAAGTTTCAAAAGAACAATTTTCACGAGCGTAATTATAAGCGTAATTTCAGTTTTCATGGGCATTTTCTTTTCTTATTACTTTAACATAGCAACAGGCGGTGCCATTGTAATGACTTTAGTTGCATTGTTCACGTGCGTCTTAACTTATTCAAAACTAATTAAAAAGAATTAAAAGGTTTAGAGTTAAAAGAATAAATGTTATGTTTACTGATATATCAAAAATATTTGAAAGAGTAATTGAAAAAATTGGAAAAGGTAGTGGTTTAATAAAAGATAAAGTTGAAGATGTGCCTTCCGCATTTTTAGTTAAAGTTAACAATACAAGGAAATTTGATAAATCTACTTATAAACAACTCATTAAAGAAAATAAAAAAAATAGTAAAGATGATGATGAACCGGACCCTGATTTTGAAGGTAAAATGGATGAACTTGGAGAATATGTAGAAGAAATAAGTTCAAAAGGTCGTAACAGAGAGAAAATTAAAGCGAAAGGTACTTCTGCAAGGAAATCAAGTGGAAAAAAAGCAATAGTTGGAAGGTAAGGGTTATTATAATATAAAATAAAAAAAATTAACCTGTAATTTTTAGAACTACTTTTGCTGTTTCATCTTCTACAAAAATTATTCTTTGTGCCACTACAATGTCACTTAAATCATCGTTCCAATCAGCACAACTATATATTTGTTCATTATCTTTATCGTAAATAGTTAGATTATAATAATTATACAGGCCAATTTTACTTTCATTTCCTTTTATTAAATCACAAAAATCTTCTTCATCATCATATTCATTCATGTGAAGGTGTGATTCAAAAAATTCACTCATTAGAAAGTTATCCAAAACTAAGTTGGCCTGCGTTACTAAAACTGAATCTCTTGTATATGAGGCAGTTGATGAGGACCAATACGTTAATAAAATACCTACTGCAATTAAGAAAATTACAACGCCTCCAATGGCATCATATGTTAATATTTGTCCTCTTTTCATTTTATCCCTCAATTTGAACTATATCTTTTTCATCTGTTTGTGTAACAGTAACGTCAAATTCACCAATGTTCATGTAATAAATTACTTCATTTGTGTTAAGTAAAGTTGTGTTGCCCACAATTAACCCATCATCAGGAAAACCTTCAATGTTAATATTTGCACCTTGTATCATTTCAGGTATTGTAATGTTAACCGCAACGTAATCTGCATTTTTACTTAAAGTGTTAACGTCACCAACAGATTGTCCCACAAGTAATACAACTGATTTTAATCTATCATTTGAACGTAATGAAAGTTCATTGTTTGATTGTGAATATGCGTAAGCTGAGAAGGCCACTGCTATCATTAAGAAGAAACTGAAATACATTAAATATTCAATCGCTGTTTGTCCTCTTTTCATTTTCTAACCTCCAACTACATAAACCGGAGCACTTACGTGAACTCCTTGATTTGTATTTTCATACATTAAAGTGTAAGAAGTGCCACCGTAAACTTCAATATAAGTTTCATTAAACCTAACGGCACCTTGCCTTACAACTTGTGATTTTAAATCGTTATTTTCAAGAGTAATTACAACAGTATTATCACTAAATGTAATGTTCTTAGTGTACTTTGGAATTACACTTGTTCTTGATATTTTAGTTCCATATAAATTAGTTGAAACTAAACGTGAATTGTCAATTATTTCGTTTGCCACTTGTTCTGCTTGTGTAACTGAAACGTAATATTCCTTTTCAGGGCCTGCTATGTAAAAGTATGTGAATATTGGTACACTAACAAGTAAGAAGAACATTATAATAGCTAAATATTCCGTTGATACTTGTCCCCTCTTGAAATTAATCATATTCAATATCCTCCATACCATACTTTTCTAAGTTATCTCCACTTATTGCGAAACGGCCAATGTTTGGGAAATCTGATTCACACATTCCCGCATCTTTACAACCTAACATTCCTTTAACATAAACACCACTTTCATCATTGTAATATTCATGGTCTAATTTAGAATTATCTTCATTTAAAACCCAGGTTCCTAAAATGAATGTTTCAATACCAAACTCATCATTTTCATTTAAATTACCTTCCATTCTTGAGAAGATGTTTGGTGCATTATCATTTAAGAAATAATTACCACATAATGTTGCTGATCTTTGCCTTTCAATATTGTAAGCTTTAGCTTCATTTGCTCTTTTTATTTCTCTTTCTTTTACTTCGTCAATTAAAACATAACCTGTATCAAAAAGACCATCAAAATCATAACTACCCACAGCATAAACACCTGAATAACTTATACTTGATGGAGAAAGTTTACTATAATAAAATAATTTATCGTTAACTTCTTCACAATCTGTTGGAGTTAAACCAAATGTTGCACATGTATGTGCGGCACAAGTGGATTGTTGTATTCTTATTATACCATAACTACCACAATCAATACAGGGTGCGATTTCTAAATATTCTGTAATTGTGTAATTCATTACACAACCACCTAAATTAACATTAATATTATCTTTTGTGTTTGGGTTTAAATTTTTATCAATAATTACTCCCCTTGAAGCATTTGAAGTTGCGAAATCTAATGCAATTTGTAAATCGGTTTGTGATAAATCATCTGGAATTAAAAGTATGTTTCCTCTTACTTCTTTTTGATAGTCAACATCATCAGTGTCATCACTTTCATAATCTACAACTTTACCGTAAACCCATCCTTTAGCGTAAAGTAATGAATTATCTTCAATAATTAAATTTCCATCATCCCAGTTCTCTGTATCATTGTATAAAGGGGATAAAAGTATTGGCCTAATTATTGGTTGATTTAAATCCGCTTCATTAGCATTGAAAGATTCAATTGCTAACATAGGATCAGGAAGTCCTTCTATTGAGAAATTTGAATTTAGTGAAATTGATTTCTTAATTTCAATTTTATTTTCCTCTATAAATATTAAATCAGCACTTGTTGTTAAGTTCACGTGAGTTGCGTTTATCAATTCAACTTCACATTCCATCTTTTCATATTCAATTGAAAGTCCTGTATCATTTAATCTTGTACGTAATGAAAGAGATAAATATTCTTCAAAATTATTTTTGAATTCATCACAAATTGCATCAGGGGCATCATCAACGTAACCAAATGTTGGCCCATCTTTTATTCTGCTTGCAATTTCTTCGTTAATAACATTAAACATTGCTCTTTTACCCATTCTTGAAAGTGAGTAATCAAAAGCAGGAGAATTTAAATCTAAAAGTATTGAATTTATAGCTCTTAACTTGGCATGTTGTGAATGTGTTTCCTCTTCAATACTAATCTTTTGAGTTTCAATAGTTAATATTGTGGTCATGAATATAAGAACAATAACCATTGAAAGAGTAAGTGTAAATCCTTTATTCATATTTTCACCATAACGCGAATAAAAGAGGAATGATAATTTTCTGTGTCTTCCCATCCGCTATCTAAATCACCAATAATTAAATTTTCATAATCAATACTTGAATTGCCATTGAATTCATCAGGGAAATAAACCGTATCCCATAAACCACACACATGTTCATAAGTTGTTGAAGTGGATCCTTCTTCACCTTCACCACTAATTTCACTTAATGAAAAGAAGGTACCTTCCGTACACTTATTATTTTTTGAATCAGGGTAAGTGTATGGTGCCTTATAATTTTCATTACGAGTTATAATAGGAATTGATGAAATAACAGAAATTGATTTAATATAATATTCATCGTCAGCTTCTAATGTATCATATATTGAACCGAAAGATATCCATTCACCTTTTGAACCATCATAATATTCTATTGTATAATTTACATTTTCAGGTATTAATGGTTTTACATTTTCATTCCAGTATTTTTTTCCTTCACTCAACCTTAATGCGTGAATTAAAGGTATTTCACCTCTCTGTTCAGTTTCAATGGTTGTGTAAAGAAGAATATCCATAATGTTTCTACCTTGAGAATAAAGAGCTTCATCTTGCACATATGAGTAATCCCTAGTATAACTACTAAGAGTACTAACGAAGGCAAGTACAACAAGTAAAGCAATAAATGCATCTAACATAAAAATGAAGCCGCGCTTCATGAATGAATTTAGTCTCTTATCTTAATAAACTTTTTGTTTAAATTCAATCAATGAAAAAAGTTTTTAACTTTTTAGTATTGCTTCTGTCAATCATTCTAATAGGTGCAATATTATACTTAATTGACTTTGAATATGAAAATATACCTACACTTATTGAAATAATAGGTATTCCTGCACTCTTACTCATATTACTCATAACAATAATTGAATTTTTACTTAAGGTTGTAAGATTTAATTTAACATTAGAAAATAAAATTGAATTCAAAAAATTAGTATGGCCATACTTTAGGGGAACTTACCTCTCTTATTTAGTACCTTTCAGGTTACTTGGTGAAGGGGTAAGAGCACCCATATTCAAGAAGGAAAACAATTTGAGTTACGGACAATCTTTAGCATCAATTTCAATTGAGAGATTAACTGATATGTTACTCATAACATTAGTTGTTTTTTACACAATAAGTTACATTAATTCACTTGTGAGCGGGTTACTTTTACTTTCATTTTTCATATTTATTATAGTTATGAGAACAAGTTGGCCAATCAAATTAATGAAAAAGTTACCTTCAAATAAATTATTTGACTTTGGCATTAACTATTTAGAAACATTGAATAAAATGCTTAACCATCCAGAAAAAATGTTTAAAGTTTCAATTATAACTTTAGTTTGCTGGTTCCTGGCTTTCCTAAGAGTATGGTTAATCTTAATTTTCTTAAATGAAAACATTAGTTTTTTCAACGTGATTTCAGCAACTTCAATTGCATATTTAACTTCATTAATTTCATTTTTGCCAGGAGGATTAATTGGTTTTGAAGGGGGTGGAATAGCTGTCCTTTTACTTATGGGCGTGAGTCAACAAATAGCCGTATTTTCCATATTTTTAGAAAGAATTTATTCATTTTGGTTGTTCTTAATAGTAGGAATAATAATGGAAATAAAAAATAAATTATAATTCAAATCCTTTCTTTCTTAATTTGTTTATTGTATTTTTATTTATGTGTAAACGCGTTTCACTTTTAGCTTCTTCAATCGTTGCACTTGCGTGAATTGCATTCATTTGAATATATTTTCCATACTTCTTTCTTATTGTACCTTCAGGTGCATTTGCTGGATTGGTTGGCCCACATAAATCACGAACAACTTTAACTGCATTTTTACCTGAAACAATTAACTTAACAACTAAATCACTTGTCATGTAATCAACTAAACCTTTAAAGAAAGGTTTATCGTTTAAATGTTTGTAATGTTCCTTAACGATTTCTGTATCTAAAAATTCTGTTGATTGATATTCTATTTTTAATCCCTTTTGTTTAAGCATAGAAATAATGTCCCATACCTTATTTTGTGAACATGCAATCTCAGGTTTAATCATAATGTAACATAATTCTTTCTGAGCATTTCTCTTATATTCATGTTTCTTAAAATTTTCAAATATTCGTTTGGTTTTAGTTTTTTTATTTAATTTACTAAGTGCCATAACTTTCTTGGACAAGTTCAATAATATAAACTTTGCGAAAAATCATTTAAATTGAAATTCAAAACATATTTTAAACTTTACAATTTTAAGTATAGTTATGTCAAGAGCAGTTCAAACTAATAATTATGGTATATTTAACGTTAATGGTAAACTCGCAACTAAAAGTACAATGAAAGGTTTCAGAATTCATGATGAAGCAATAAGTAAAGATGGTGATGATGAATATAGAATATGGGACCCTAACAGAAGTAAATTGTGTGCCGCCGTTAAAAAAGGATTAAAGAATTGGCCATTTAAAAAAGGTTCAAAGGTTTTATACTTAGGTGCTTCCGCAGGAGTTACAGTAAGTTTTATATCTGATATCGTTGAAGATGAAGGTAGAATTTATGCAGTTGAATTTGCCCCTAACTCAATGAGAGATTTAATCATAAGATGTGAGAATAGGGAAAATGTTTGGCCAATACTTGCTGATGCAAGGATGCCAGATAAATATAAATTCGTTGAAGAATGTGATATTTTGTTTGAAGATGTTGCACAACCAGATCAAGATAGAATTTTAATTGAAAACGCAAGATATTTGAAAAAGGGTGGAATTGCCATGATTGCAGTTAAATCACAATCAATTGATGTAAGATTAAAACCACAAGAAGTTTATGAGAAAGTGTTAACTTCATTAAAGAAAGAATTTGACATTTTAGAAAAGTTCAACTTAGACCCTTTTGAGAAACATCACATGTTTATAGTCGGAAGGAAAAAATAATTACTCATTAAAAATGAAATTAATTGAATTTTGAACTTCTTCAAATTTCTTTTTTGACAATTTAGCTATTTTTTTAATTACAAGAGATTTATCTATAGTTAATATATAATTAGTTCCGATCCAACTTCTTTCTAATTTAAGATTACCTTTTTCTAAGTCTTCATTAGAAATTACAATTTGATATTTATCACTAAAATTACTACTTGTTATTTTACAAACAATAATATCTTTTTGATTATTATTAAATTTAGAACCACTTACAATTAAAACTGGTCTTAATTTTGAACTTGTATAATCACTATAAGGTAACTCTATCAGTACAATATCACGACAATTAAAAGTCAAAGATTTCTCTTGCATCTTCTCCTTCCTCAGATAATCTTTTCAAAGAATATTTTCTATAATCTGCTTCTTCTAACTCTTTTAACTTCATTTCAATAGCAGATCTCGCAACCTCACTCCATTTTATTTCTTTGTGTTTTTTTATCTTCTTATAAATATTATCTGAAAGAGATAAAGTTATATTTGCCATATGTGTATTATGTGAGTTCACATTTATAAACTTGTTCATAATATTATTTGTTGATTTGCATATAAAAAATTTACTTTAGAAATTTTCCAGTATTATATTATCAAAAAGAAAATAACACTTGCCACTGGTATAACGAAATTGTCATCTAATTTTAATGGTAAGGCCTCACAAATTGAAGTAAATAAAGCAAATAAGAATGCGAGTGGACCTATGAAAGGGTAAGAAAGTAATATTGTTATTGAAAAGAAAGCTAATGTACCTTCAAGTGTTTTATTTGAATTTAATGGATTAGGTATTTTACCTTTACGTCCAATTATAGTTGAGTAAGCATCACCAATACCTAAAGCAATAATTGTAACTATAATTTCCTTATAATCCGTTAGAAAAACAAAACAAAAAAGTATACCTAATCCGTACCAAAAAGCACCATAACCTGGAATAAATTGTTTACGTTCAAAGGTACTGAAAAGATACGTAAATAAACTTTTTTCTTTATGTAAAATGAAATCATTAATGATTATAAGAAGTACTTGTAATCCAATAAATATCAATAAAGCAACATAAATTTGCCCGTGAATCAACCAAATTTGACTTGCTATAAACAAGATGAAAATTAAAAATAAACCCATGAATATGTGAAGTGCTTGCCTCACAATTTCAAAATTGTATGTATTTTTCGGCTTATCTTTTTTCTTCTTAAAGAAATTATAAACTAAACCATAAGAAAAAATAGAAACCACAAAACCTGCAATAACATCATTAACAAAATGTACTCCTAAATTAACCCTTGTAAAACTTACTAATAAATTAAACAAAATAAAAAAAGGCAAATAAATTGTACCTAAAAAGGGTGCAATTAATGAAGAAGCAAACATTGTATGCCCACTTGGGAATGAAAAATCAGGTTCTTCAGGGCAAATACCTTTATTATATAAATCATCAATCGCACAAGGTCTCGGAATCATAAAAAAATACTTTAAACTAAAAACGATAATAAAAGCTAAAAAAATTGAAATTATAGTTATCTTTAACCTTTTTTTCTCCCTTAAAAAATTAAAAGAAGCCATAAAAAATATAAAAAATAACGGAAGTGTTAACAAATCAAAGAATTTAGACAGAAGTATAATTAATGGATTATCTATTGAACTTATAAATCGAGTTATGACATCAAAAAACGGCTTCATTGGAATATAATTTTCGATAACATTAAAAAACTTATGTTACAAAATAAAACCAAAGGTGAAAATATATGTTCGCAGATGATGAAGATGTTTTCGACGATGAAGATGTAGAAGAAGAAGAAGAAGATTGGGACGATGACGACTGGGAAGATGAAGTAGAAGAAGAGGAAGAAGAGGAAGAAGATTTAGAAGAAGAAAACTAAATCACATACTCTCTTTCTCACTCTTATTATCATACTCATTGCTTTTTTTTAAATTTTTAAATTCTTCAACTTTTTCAGTGTTATTAAGAGATTTAATTTTGATCAATATAAATGCTAAAAGAATAGCACCTATACCTGCTCCAATTAACAATATATTATTATCAGTAATTTCATAAGTTTCATCATAAATACTATTGAGCAAATATAATGCTTCCTTTTTAGCAACCAAGTAACTACCTGTATTTATAAGTGATTGTATATCATTCAATTTCCTCAAATATACTTTTCTTGATTCTTCATCAGTAATATTTGAAACAAAATCCTTAGCATCTTCGAAAGCACGTAAAGCAAGAGATTTCTCATCGTTTAAATAATTCTGAAGTTGTGAAATAGATTCTGTAATTTTACCATTTACAAGAGAATAAGAATAGGAATCCGTAGGATTTAAATTAAGATTACTTTTAGCTAATTGAATTAAATCAGAAGGACAATCATTACCACATGAAAGTTCAACAGATTTAATTAAATCAGATAACTGATTGTTTAATTGTTTATATAAAACACCTAAACCATTTTCCCAACTTTTCTTATCCTTATTCAATTCTTTTATTTCATTTTCATATTTCAAAATTTCATTTTCAATATTAAACAACAATACAAAATCTTCACTTGAAAGTTTTGAGAAGTCAATTGAATTAAGAAGAACTAGGTTAGAATGCATTTCAGCATCTATTGAATCCTTAAAACCAACGTTAACAAAATCCATCCATTGTTCCATCACAATATTAAGACGATTTAATAAATTTAATTTAGTGTCTATACCTATACCTTTTAATTTATCCAATTCACTTTTTACAGTTATTAATTTCAATATTTTTTTATTATAATCAGTTAATGCTTCTGCTTCATTCATGTATTTCTCAGCTTTTACCACTATATCAGATACTTTTTTATTTTCAATTTTACGTAAATCAGAAATCAAGAATAATAATTCATTATAAGTGGAATTATATTCAATTTTAAGAGAAGATAATTCTTTTTCTGAAATTATATCTTGATTTATCAATTCCTTTGCTTTATCAATATTAATTAAAGCATTATTTATTTTATCAGAATCAACTTCATTTTTAGCTTTATTCAAATAATCCTTAACTTTAGAGTTATTGGTATTATTCAACAAAGAATCAATTTCATCATTGATTTCATCCTTATCATATTCCCCTGTAAACTCTAATATAAAAGAACATTCCCCATTAGAAGAATAATCTGAAACAAAATAAATTTTAGAATTCTGTGAATTAGAATTTAATGTATAACCTTTTTTATCAATATTACAAGTACTCTCAATAAAATTATATGTGAGCGGAGTTAATATAGGAGTATTAACAACCAACGGTTGAGCTTTCATATCAAACGGTAAAATGTTTTTAACAACAACTTTAATTTTCCTAACATTTCCAACGGAAGATAGTTCGGTTATAGAATAAATTAATGGATTTTCAAATAAATAAATTTCTTTCAATTTATTCTTTCCCGCATCTAAAGGTTTGTTTATAAGAATGGACTTTGTATCAAATCTTCCATAGAAATCACCATTCAAAAATAAATCTACACCATCTGAACTTATTGCTGTCTTGTTAAATGTTAAAGATGAAACAGCCACATTTTCAATTTCCCTTTCAACAATAATTTGAACTGAGGATGAGGAAATAGGGATAGAAGAATATTTTACATTTAATGTCTTAGCAAATAACTTATTGTAATTTAAAGTAAACGAATAAACTTTTGAAGAATTAAAATTATTTATTAATAAAGATAATTTCTTATTTGTAAATGAAAAAGTAATATCTTCTCCCTTAGAAATCTCATCAGCAGAATAAGGATCGTAATAGAAAGGAATTTCAAACTTAACGGGACCATCATAGTCAAGAGAATCCACATTGAAGAAAGTAGAATAAGATATTATTAATTTAGAGGGAACGTCCAAGTATATATCCGAATAGTAATTTGAAGAAACCAACGAATTAAATACTAACATTGATTCAATTATATTTTTCTTATTGAGATTAATTTTATTCTCAAGAATTTGAAGTTTTGAACTCAATTCTAAATAATTACCTAATGAAGTATACTTATCAAAACCTTCTGCACTATAATAATTTATGATATAATTATATTCTGTAAAAGTTAGGGAAGGATTATAACTATTAAGAATTAAAATCAAATTTTTAATTGATTCAAATTTAGAATCCAGATGAACATATTGATTTTTAGAACGATCATAAATATTATTAGAAAGTAAAATCACCTCTTCTGAAATAGCAAACATTTCACTTATTGAAATGGATTTATCTTTAATAGCATAATTTGATAGAAGTAAAAATTCCTCTTCATAAGAAACATCAACCTTATCTTTTTTAGCTAAAATAATTATTTTGTCTAAGTACTCTAATGCCTTTTTAGTTTCCTCCTTGACATTATCATAAAATACATTTGAAGGATTCAAATAAGATAACGCAGAATCAATTTTAGAATCTGCTAAATGAAGAGAAAATAATTTTTCAGAAATTGAACCTTCCGACTCAATAAGTTTTAGAGATTCTGTTAAATATTTACTAGCAATCTCCTTATTTTGAATATCCATTTCAGTATATGTTGAGAAAGAATCATACTCATATATTGCATTATCATATTTTAAAAGAACTTTTTTTTCTGCCTCTGAGTATATTTTATCTCCTTTAATCATAGCATAAGACAATTCCATATCACATTTTACTAAAAGAGCTATTGCGTTGTCAAAATGAATAGTTGAATCTATTAAATAATTATCACTTTTTGAACTTAATATTTTTTTTGCAGAAGACATTTCATAGAACGCTTCTTCATAATAAATGTAAGCCAAATTTATATGTTCCCTGGGAGTAATACTAAAATCAGAAGAAGTTAAAGAAAATTTCATAATATAATACTCATCTATTTCGTAATAATTTTCGTCAACCTCTTTTAATTTATTGAAAATTTTCACTCTTAAATTTTCACTTTCAGAGTTAAGTAAATTATTTTCATCTTGTAAATTTTTCTTTATTTTTTCTTGTAATACGAACGTACTAATTAAATTGTAATAAATAGAATTTTTAGAATCAATCAAATCATAAAATTGTGCGTTCAAATTCCATAATAAACCAGTATAATACAACCCATCTAAAGGATAAGATAATTCATTTTTAATATCAACCTCTCGTTGAATTAAACCTTTAGTATTAACAGAATTTATATAGAATTGTGTTTGAGAATAATCGTTAACAGAAATACCATTATAATTAGGATTTGAAATACCCATTTTAATAAGTTCCCTGTCATTTTGTTCAACTTTGTAAAGTAATGAATTGTAATGATTACTCGAAGAACGAACAAGTTCAATATAATCAGAATAATACTCCAAAGTGGTATCAGTAAAATCAAATAATAATGGACTAAATGGAACTGATTCAACTAATGCCACAGAAATTATAACGGGAAGGGAAGTTAAAAGCACTGCAAAATTTATAGGAGATGTAATAACTAAAAAACTTATCAACTCATATCCCTTATCAACCAGTTCACTTTTTTTATTTTGAAGTTCTATATAATCATCGTTTAATTTTTGTATATGTTCAATATCTTTTTTTATTGAATTATCAGTAATGGTAAAATCATAAATATAACTAATAGAAACATCATCCAATTCATTAACAAAAACAGCTAAACCTGGGTTGTAATCTTGTGAAATCGAAGCAAATTGGCTTAATTCAATTAAACCAAAATCGTTTTGAAAAGAGGGATCAAGATAAGTGAAGTTAACATTTGAAGCGGATACGTTCAAAAAAAACAAACATAAAACTAAAGCAAGAAGAAATTTGTATCTTACCATAATAAAATATAAATTGTAAAAAATATAAAAGTAATTATTTGGTTTGGAACAAATACACTAATAAGGTAAGTATTATCCAAATTGCAATTAATATTGGCAATGATTGTTCCCATACTATAGTGATTAACATATTAATCACAAAAAAGAATAGGGCCGTAATAAATGTACTTATAATTACACTCTTTGCAATTTTCAATAATATATTTTTCTCTTCCATTTCAATTTCATCATGAACTTGTTCTATTATTTCTTCTTTAATTTCTTTCTTAAACATGGGTTCAATGTTAGATAAATTGTTATAAGATTTATCTTCAGAAATTACTTGCGCTTTAACAATAGCTTCTTTAACTTTAGGTTTAGAAACTATTTTCTTTTTAGTCACTTTTCTGCTTACTCCTTTTGTAGGTGTTTCTAACTTCTTTGGAGTTCTCTTTTTTTTGCCTTTTTGTTTAGTGTTTTTATCTATTTTTGATTTAACATTCTTCTTAGGTGCCATTAAATAAAACCTCCTATAAACTATATTATTCACTTTTATTTATAAATTTTATACAATAATTTTAAAATATGGGAGTTAAAGAAAATTTAGAAAAGGTTCTATCTGAACTTAAAAATGTAAATGGAGTGGAAGGCTATGCTTTTGTAAGAGAAGATGGATTACCCTTGATAAATAACTTAGAAAAAGATATTGATTTGATAAATTTATGTTCATCTTGCGCATCAATAAATCAAAGTGGAAATACTTTGAAAAATTTTAATAGTGTGATAATAGAATATACTGAAGGAAATAATCTATTGATTAGAAAAACTGATGAAGAAACATTACTTGTATGTTTAACCTCAAAAAATGCAAACTTAAGTGAAATACTTGAAAAAATGAAAAATTTAACAAAACAAATTAAAATGATTATTTCATAAATTCGAAATTTTCAATTTCTTTATCAAAATTATCCTCTTCTTCTTTATTATCTTCTTTTTCATTTTCATCTTGTTCTTCATCATCTTTCTTTTTTTCAACTTTAGTTATTTTTTCAGATAAATCATCCCCTGTCATTTTAGTTAAATAAATATAACCTAATACTGTAAATATTACAGTACAAATAATCACAGAAAAAACGATATCAGAAAAAGATTCTGTTCCTTGAATACCATAATAAAATGGAAGTGGAGCTAAAACTGCTGCAGCTAATCCTCTAGCAGAAAGTATTGACATAATTTGAAGTTGTTTTTGTGGAATATTGAAAGGACTAAAGAAAATCTTTACTATTACATATCTCATAACTATGATTATACATGAAATAAAAATCCCTATAAGAATAGAATTAAAATTCTTGAAAACTACAATTGTTCCTAAATAAACAAAGAAAAATGTGGATATGAAAAAAGTAATTTCATTGTGAAATTTCTTAATGAAAAAAGTATTGAAAGCAAATTTATCTGTTTTGAAATAATATGCAAATAAATTAAGATTACCTAAAAATAATCCGAAAATTAATGCAGTTATTGGTCCATTTCCTCCCATTAAACCACTTATATAATATAGAATGAAAAGAAAACCTATTGTTAAAATATAAGAGAAATCAATCTTACCAGTAAACTTTAACAAACCTGCCCAAAAGAAAGCACCTATTCCTCCTATTACAGTACCTATCAAAAAGAAAAGTAAAATTTCTTTTATAATAACAGTAATGTCAAGTGTACTTATACCTACAGCGATATTAATTAGAGATATGGCCATAACGATACAAAAAACATCAGTTGCCACAGATTCAATTGAAATTATATTTTTGGCTTTTGCACTTAAAGCACCATTTTTAACTAAAGGTAATGCTATAGCTGAAGAAATACCTCCGACAATGGAACCAAGTATAGCTCCAATTAACAAATCCCAACCAAATAAAATATAACCTAAAATAGAAAATAAAAATATTGAAAGTAATACCATAATGAAACTGAAAGCAATCCCTAAAGGACTTTCCTTTATAAACTCAAGAAGATTCATGTTAAGTCCTCCTTCAAAAAGAATTATAATTAAAGCAATAGGTGCGAAAAGGGAAGCGTATGCAGATAAATCCTCAGAAGATAACGTCCCAGTAAACGAACCGAGAATTAAACCTAATAAAAGTAATATAATTATATTTGGAACAGAAAATTTCCTAAACATAATTTCCGCGAAAAAACCTATGAAAACAATCGCACCAAAAAGGGCAATTATCTGATCAATATTAAGTGCCATTGTATATACTTAAAGAATAAAAAATAAAAAGTATTACTTTTCGTTATTCACTTCCGCATTTGCTTCCTCAACTTTCTTCTTCTCCTCTTGTTCTTCATGTTCAATCTTTTCAGCTAAATCTTCCTTTTCAACTTTAGTTATTAAAATGTAGGTTATAACAGTAAATAACACGGTACATATAATGACTGAAAAGGCAATATCTGAAAAGGATTCTGTTCCTTGAATACCATAAAAAAGAGGTAAAGGAGCTAAAACAGCTGTGGATAAATCCCTTGCTGAAACAATTGATAATATTTTAAGTTCCTTTTTAGCTAACTTGAATGGCCTGAAGAAAATATTAACCAAAATATACCTGGCAACAATCAACAATACTGAAATTACT
>CAYOAB010000005.1:0-24370 GCA_964401875.1 Microcaldota archaeon | reverse complement strand
ACTTTTTAAAAAGTCTATACCAAATCATAATTATGAAAATAGTTAATTATTTATCAATGCTATTCATTCTTGTACTATTTGCAGGATGTACAATTGACTTGAGAACGGGTGTTCCAACCTTAGATTTAGGTGAAGATTTGATTACACCACAGATTAAAGATAAAATAGTCGAAGATGTAACTCCAAGTAAGGAAGTTGAAACTCCCAAGGAAACCCCAAAGGAAGAGCCCAAGGAAATTCCAGATGAAGGAGAGGAAACTACGCCCGTTATAGTTCCAGATGATGATAAAGTTTACATCTCAATGAGTGAAGTTCAAAAACATACACAATTTAATGATTGTTGGATAATTCTTGAAGGTAAAGTATATGATGCTAAAGTTTTAATCTCAACACACCCCTCCGGTAGGATGGTTATTAATTATTGTGGTAAAGATGCAACGAATTTCATTAAAACCCAATTGTTTAAGGGAGATGTTGACTTCTTAAAAAATGCAGAAGGTTATTTGAAACAATCTTATAAAGGAGATTTACAATAATCTTTTTTTTTATTTATTTTATTCTTTGTCCTAATATTTTATGTACTAAACAGTATGGCATTTTAATTTTTGAGGGTAATTTATTAACGTGTTTAGTATTTAATGTTAAGAATAACCATTTATGTTCCAAAATCCAAAACATTGAAGCTAAATCCCAAAAAGGAGGTAAAAGAATAGTAACATTCTTAGAAATCCTTGTTAATTCTTTAAAGAATAAGTCAGGGTTATCCACATGTTCAATTGTATGTGAACTTATAACCTCATTAAATTCTTTATCCTTAAATGGCATATTATATATATCCTCAATTAAAACAAAGTTGGGTACATTCCTTTTTACAATATCTGCATTAATTTTTCCTATACGAGTATTTCCGCAAGAAATGTTCAAGTCCCAATTTTTTTCTTTCATGTGTTTTTCTTTAAGTATTTTATAATCTAAAACATGTGAAACATAAATATAACCTAAGAACACTCCCACTCCAACCACAATTTCTATCATCAATATTTCTTTTACAGAATTATTTATAAATCTGTTTATATAATAAGATATAAATGACAAATGATTCCTTGCAAAAACCAGTTACAATAAAAATAGAAAAAACAGAATTTCAAAAAATTGAAGATAAATTTGTGGAATATTATACTAAAAATAATTCTCAGAATTTATCACCTTATATAAAATTTATGTTTAAGGAAAAAGGTAACATTCAAGATGCTGCTAATGGTTTTAATCAAGTTTTATCTTTGATGGAAAAAAAATATAATGCTGCACCTAATGATATGAAACTTTTAAGAAATTTAGTTTTTTTAGGTGTTGTTGAATCAGAATGGCAAAATAAAACATCTCTCGCTAATGCTAAAGGATATTACCAATTGACACAAATAGCAGTTGATGATGTTTCTGAACTTTTCAAAATACCTAAAATAAAAATTAATGATAAAAATATTGGAGACCAAGCAAAATATGCTGCTCTTTATTTAACTTATATTTATTTTGAAGTTGCAGACAGGGATTTAAAATTAACATTAACTGCATATAATGTGGGAAGAACACGATTGAAAAAGTATATGGATTTATGTAAAAAATCTAAAAAGAAACCTGATTATGATGGTTTTATGAAATATTTAAAACCTATAATAAACAAGAAGGACCATGAACAGTTTAGTAATTATGCTCCAAAATATTATGCTCTTATATACACTATGAGAAAAAATAATTCTTCGTTTATTAAACTCGCCCAAGGTGAAATAACCTATGACGAATTAATGAAGAAATATTCAATTGCAAGTAGAAAGTAAATAAACATTAGATATAAAAATCCTTTTCTCTTAAATATTTAAGTGAATAATTAACATGTGGAGTAAGGGGTGTTTTTTATGGCAAAGAAAAAAGATAATAACGATACAAAAATTAAAGAGATTATTAATTTTATGGATGATATATTGGGTGACACTTCAGTTCCTAAAAATATCAAACGTGCAATTACTGATGCAAAAACAAAATTATTAACAAATGAAGATCCTGTTTTACGTGCAAGTTCTGCTATTTATTTTCTTGAATCAATAAGTGAAGATATCAATTTACCCATGCATGCAAGAACTCAAATATGGCAGATAGTAAGTGTTCTTGAAACAATTAAAGGGGAGTAAATAATGCTTCAACGTTATTTTGAAGCAGGTATTTTAATTGAAGCGGACATTGAGAGTAAACTTAAAACTTTAGATTTAAATTCAAATGATTTAATTGATTTCGTTAAAGGTAAAGATGAATTCATGGTTACAAGTGAACTTCTTGAGGAATTTTTATCCTTCCCTAAGAAAAAAGAAGTTGTTAAATCCCCTTCACCTAAAGAAGAAACAGTTATAATTAATAAAACTAATTATAAACCCGTTGCAAAAGATTATTCTCCAAAGATTAGAATTTTAGAAGAAACGGATGTAAGTGAAAAATCTACGTGTAAAGGTAAAGTTGAAGATTTCGTTTCGTTATTTAAAGATAGATTTTCAAGGATTTCTTCTATATTACATACACATCCCATTAATAATGTTTTATCAAATTATACAGGGGTAAAAAAAGGTGACAAGGCACGTTTCATAGGTCTTGTACGTTCAAAAATTGTTACAAAAAATGGACATGTTATTATTGAAGCTGAAGATTTAGAAGGTGTTTTGAAAATATTTATTTCAAAAAATAATAAAGATTTACTTGATAAGGCAAGGAATATAATTAATGATGAAGTTTTAGCTTTTGATGGGAATTATAAGGATCCTTTCTTTTACCTTGATGATTTCTTATGGCCGGATGTTCCCATAAATAATGTTAAAAAAACAATTGATGAGGATTTATCAATAGCATTTCTTTCAGATATACATATAGGTAGTAAACTTTTCATGAGAAAGAATTTTGAAAATTTTATTGATTGGGTAAAAGGTAATGGTTCAAATGAACGGGAAAGGGAAATTGCATCAAAAGTAAAATATTTACTTATAGCAGGTGATTTGGTCGATGGTATTGGTATTTATCCCGGGCAAGAAAAAGAACTTGAAATACAAGATGTTTACAAGCAGTATGATGTTTTGATGGAATATTTAGGACAGGTTCCTGAGTATATAAATATTGTAATGATTCCCGGTAACCACGATGCTGTTAGAAGAGCAGACCCACAACCCAAAATAGATAAAACTTTAATCAAAAAAGATTATTCGAATGTTCTTTTAGGTTCCTCACCTTCAATGTTTAAAGTTGAAGATTTTAATGTTTTAATGTATCATGGAAATTCTATGGATTCAATGATAGCTAACATACCTAAACTTTCATATCATAAACCTGAAGATGTATTAGTTGAATATATGCGAAGAAGACATTTAGGTCCTATTTTTGGTGCTAATCATTTAATTCCTGAGGAAAAAGATTATCTTGTAGTTGATAAAATTCCTAACATAGTTCATGTGGGTCACGTTCATAAAAATGGTTATGCTGATTATCATAACGTTTCATTAATTAATTCTGGTACGTGGCAAGCACAAACTGATTACCAACGTATGCAAGGACATATTCCAACTCCTTGTTTGCTTCCTATTTTCAACATGAAATCAGGTTCGTTAAATGTGGTTGATTTTAATGAGTGAAGAGTTGAAACAGAAATGTATTGATGAGTATTACACTTTGATTAATCGTGATGTTGAAGAAGCATTAAAATTCGCAAATGAATGCAGAAAGAAAGGACCTGATTTTATTAACGAAGTTGAAATGAAACTTGCTCCTGATGTTGCTGGGAGGGTTGAAGGTATTGTTGGGCCCCCTGGAATTGCGCCTATAATAAGGGAACTTGAAGAGAAGTTTGGTTCTCGTGAAGTTGTTGCCTTTGAAATTACTAAAATGATAGGTGCTCAGGAAATTGAAACTGGATTAGAACTTGAAGAAAGAATTGAACAAGCAGTTAGAACAGGTTTAGCTATTTATACAGAAGGTGTTCTTGTTGCGCCAACTGAAGGTATTTCATCAGTTAAATTGAAAGATAATGTTGATGGTACTAAATACATTGAAATTAATTTTGCAGGACCTATTCGTTCCGCTGGAGGTACAGCGGCAGCGGTTACTGTTCTCTTAGCAGACTATTTAAGGAAACATTTAAAGTTAGGTGAATATAACGCAGATGATAGGGAACTTGATAGGTACGTTGAAGAAATTAATTTGTATAATAGAATAACACGTTTACAATATCTTCCAAAGGATGAAGATGTTAAATTAATATTTAAAAATTGTAAAATTTGTATAAATGGTGACCCTACTGAAAGTGAAGAGGTTAGTGTTTACAGAGATTTACCTCGTATGAAAACCAATAGAGTACGTAGCGGTGTTGCTCTTGTTAGTTGTGAAGGTATCGCTTTAAAGGCAAGAAAAATAGTAAAATTTGGTAAAAAGTTTGAACTTGACTGGGATTGGTTGAAAGCTACAATTAAAGAAAAGAAAAGTGATAGTGGTGCCGTTGAAGTTAAACCTAATCCGACATTTATGGATGGTGATGTTGCCGGTAGGCCAATTTTTTCATTTCCTTCTGCTAAAGGTGGGTGGAGGTTAAGGTATGGAAGGACAAGAATAACAGGAATTGCATCAAAAGCAATTCATCCAGCGTGTATGGTTTTACTTGATGAATTTCCTGCGCTTGGTACGCAGTTAAGAATTGAAAGGCCAGGTAAGGGTGCAATTGTAACTCCTTGCGATTCCATAATGGCACCGATTGTACGTTTAAAATGTGGTGATGTAATTTCGGTTACAAGTTCTGAAATGGCACATTCAATCAAAGATAATGTTGAAAAAATTATTTTCCTTGGTGACATGTTAATTACTTATGGTGACTTTTCAAAATCTAATCATATGCTTCTTCCTTCACCTTTTGTTGAAGAATATTGGGATTTAATTGCACAAAAAAATAATTTGAAAGAAAAACCATCAAGTGCAAGGGAAGCGTTTGATTTATGTTCAAAATATAATATTCCATTACATCCAGATTATTTGTATTTCTGGAGTGATATTACTTTAGAAAAAGTAAGAAAATTAGTTGACGTTTTAATGAAATCTAAAATTGAATTTGATTGGTTTGACTTTAAAGGAATTCAAATTGATTTATGTGATGAAAAGGAAATTTTGGAAGAGTTGGGCATATTACATAAAGTTTTTGATAATAAAATTTCAATTGATAAGGAAACTTCATATTCAATTTTAAGAACTCTTAATCTAATTGATTCTAAAAATAATATTTCAAGAAATAAATTTGATGAACATTACTCTAAATTAAAAGAAAATGAAAGTGTGTGTGAATTTTTAAGTGAACTTAGTGGTGTGGATGTTAGGAAAAAGTCAACATACTATATTGGTGCACGTATGGGTCGCCCTGAAAAAGCATCTGAAAGACCAAATGTTCACGGATTATTTCCTATAAGCACATTAGGTGGAAAAATTAAAAGTGTGCCTAACGTTGTTAAAAGTCCGTACTCTAATGCGGTTAATGTTGACATTTTAACTTTAATTTGTCAAAAGTGTGGTTCGGAATCATTTTCACCTATATGTCCTTCTTGTGGAACAAGAATCAATTTCTCAATTGATAAATTGGAACATAATGTACGTCCTGTTAATTTCAAGGAACTTTATGATATTACATGTAAAAAGTGTAATTATTCACCTGAAAAATTTAAATCTGTTGAAAAGTTAAACAATTATGGTAGGATTCCTGAACCTTTAGAGAAAGGGTTAATGAGAGCTAAACATAATGTTAATGTTTTCCGTGATGGCACGTGCAGGTTTGATTCAACTGATGCACCAATCACACACTTTAAACCCTCTGAAATTGGTGTAAGTGTTGAAAGATTGAAAGAGTTAGGGTATAAGTATGATTCTAAAGGTAACGAATTAATTTCTGAAAATCAAATAATTGAAATGTTCCCACAAGATGTTATAATTTCAGATAATGCCATTCCCTTCTTTATGAAAGTTGCAAATTTTGTTGATGATTTGTTGATTTATTCTTATGGTGAGAAACCATTTTATAAGGTTAAAAGTAAAGAGGATTTAATTGGACATCAAGTTATTACTTTAGCACCACACACTTCTGCAGGAGTTCTCGGTAGGTTAATAGGTTTCGTGCGCGGACGTGTTAATTTTTCTCATCCTTATATAGTGTGTGCTCGTAGGAGGAATGCTGATGGTGATGAAGATGGTATCATGCTTCTAATGGATGCATTCCTAAATTTTTCAAAAACATATTTGCCAGAATCACGTGGGGGGACCATGGATTCAAGTTTAGTTCTTACAACTAAGGTTAATCCTACGGAAATTGATGATGAAGTTCATGTAATGGAAATTGTTGAAAATTATGATCTTGGTTTTTATGAATTATGTGAAAAGTATGAAATGCCTGGTAAAGCAAATGTTCTTATCGTTGAGAAAATGTTAAATAAACCTGAGGCATATTACAATATTAATTATACTCATGAAGTTTCAGATATAAATGATGTGCCTGTTTTTTCAACTTATGTTAAATTGAAAACAATGAAAGAAAAAATAGATATACAATTCAGTTTAAATGAAAAAATTCGTGCTGTTAATGTTCAAGAAGCTGTTGTTATACTTCTCAATTCACATTTTATTCCGGATATTTATGGTAACTTGCGCGCGTTCACTAGACAGAGTATACGTTGTGTAAATTGTAATAATAGTTATAGAAGGGTTCCACTTGTAGGTAAATGTGAAAAGTGTGGAGGTAAATTACTCTTAACAATTAACAAGGGGGGAATTGAAAAGTATATTAATCCCACAGAAGAGTTGGTAAGAAAATATAAATTGCCAGATTATTCACTTCAAAGATTAATTTTGGTAAGAAAAGAAATTGAATCTATTTTTGAAGATGAAACTAAAAAACAATCTTCGCTCTCACAGTTTATGTGAAAAATCGTAATGTTTATATTTTATTTCATATCTATTATTGAACATGGAAAACATTGATTTAAGTATACATAATAAAACCATTTCTGAAATAATCAGAAAATTAGGGTTTGAAGGAGACATTGAAATGCTTCTTAAATTGTATAAGAAAGAAAAAGTTCATGCAATTTTAAAAGATGAAATTGAACTTGCTTTGTTTAATTCAGTGAGTTCATGTATTAAAAATCTTGAATTTGAGAAATTAAAATTATTGATTTACAATCCTGAAATAAATGATAATTTACGTTTACATGCTGAAATGGGTTATGATAAGAAAAAATTTGTTGTTAAAGACACAAATGATGTTTTGGAAGTACCAAAATGTTTGAATTGTAAGGATTGTAAATGTAATACAAGTAAAGAAAAATTAAAAAATACCAGAAATTAAGAAGGAAATTAAACCTATTGACATTGCTTGCAATGTTAAATTTCTTATTTCTTTAAACTTATTTTCTCTTGAGTAAACTAAACTTATTGCTCTCAAGAAAAGTAATATTGAAATTCCTGCCAAAATCAAGTAAGCTAAATTTTCCTTCATAGGAATTATTTCAAAGTACATATATATTGCGCCTAAAATAGCTAAAATGATTGAAAATGTGCCTAAATGAATTGAATTGTTTTTTCCTATTAAAACAGGTAACGTTTTAGAATTTCTTGCCTTTACATCACCGTCCATGTCTTGAACTGTCTTATATATTTCTCTACCTAAACCAGAAAAAAGTGAAGTTAATCCCATGAATATAGATGTGTTTGTTATGGAATTTGAAATTGCAATTTCTGTGAATATGAAAACAATGGCCATAGACATTGAAATTATAATATTCCCAACAAGTGCAACATCTTTCAATTTAGAATTGTATAAAACAGATAAAATTGCAAATATTATTGCTATTACCAAGGCATTGATGCCTAAGGGTAATGATACTAAAATTCCAAAACCTAAAAGTAATATAGAGATTAAAAGAGCATTATTTTTCGTTATTTCACCACTTACAATTGGTGTTTTTTTATTGTTCAATTTATCTGTTTCAACGTCAAAGTAATCGTTAAGTGCAAATGCACCAGCAGAAACTAAAAAAGGACACATAAACAAGTAAAAGTACATTTCTAAAGGAAATTGTAAATTAAGAGTTACAACGCTTACAATAACTGCGAAAACGAGCATGAAAGAATGTTCTATCCTCGTTAATTTCATTACCGCTTTTAAGTTCATAATTCATATTCTCTGAGTAAGTTTATTAAATGTTTCTTTCTGAAATATTAACATTATATAAGGTGAAAATATGGCAAAATTCCCAGAATCAGAAGCAGTTATATTTGATGTTTCAATATGTCAAAAATGTAAAACTAGAAATCCTAAGAACGCAAAAAAATGTAGAAAAGAAGGTTGCGGCAGCACTGACTTAAGGGCCAAGAAGAAAGGTAAAGGTTCTAAGAAATAGTTTTATTTTTTATATTTTATTTCATATTTTATATTATGTATTTTAAATTGAATTAAATTCCATTTTTCTGCCACGGGCAGAAAAATGCTGGCAAACGCTTTGCGTTTGCGGCATGCCAAACGGCTTTACCGTTTGAGCATACCGGGGTTTGAAGGTGTTTCTTCGGCAAAGCCGAAGGGCATCTTAGATTCCTTCGGAATCAAAGAGGGTGGAAGTGCCCCATACATTGGAACTTTTGGGTTGAGCCTCCATTTTCGGTCCACGGGACCGAAAATACCGGGGGTCTTAAAGGGGGCGGAAGCGCCCCTTACATGCAGGAGTGGCGGAGCGGTCAAACGCGTTAGACTCAAAATCTAATGACCTAGCGTCTTCGCAGGTTCAAATCCTGCCTCCTGCACTGCGGAGGGGGAATATTCCCCCTCCCCCTTTAATATGAATTGCTTGTATGTTTCACATACGGCATGTTATTTGCTATGCAAATAAACATTTGCTCTAACGAGCAAAAGTATTTCTCTTTATTAAAAATCCTTATTTTGCAGGTTCAAACCTGGTTTTTGCGAAGCAAAAGAACGTGCCGTAAACTGTAGTTTATGAGTATTTGGTTTTTACAAACCTAAATATGATGCCATTTGTTCTAAAGAACGAAATAGATTCATAACTTTTAAATAAAAATTTGAATTATTCATTTTTTATATTTTCATTTCATAATATTAATATGACTTGGAAAGATAAATTTAAGGAAGATTCTGAATTAATTTTGGCCACTTCTTCTAAAAACGGTGAACCCAACGCTATAATTGCTGTCTCACTTGGTTTTATGGATGATAAATTAATTTTTGCAGATTGTCACATGAATAACACTATTAAAAACATAAAAGAAAATCCATTAATTTCAGTGGTTGGTGGATATTACAGAGTAAATGGTAAAGTTGAACTTTTCCAAAAGGGTAAATATTATGATTATTGTGTAGAAAAAAGTGAAGGTTACAAAGTTAAAAATGCAGTGGTTGTAAATGTTAATTCAGTGTTTGAACTTGATAAAATGGAGATGATATACGAAAGATAATTGATTTTTATATTTTTACTCTTTTAATTCTTCATGGAAATTAATGATAATAATAACCCTGAACATTGGGGTTTTCTTGCAGTTCAAAAAACGTTAAAAGATCACGGTCAATTAGAAAAATATACATGTGCTTCAGGTATTACTCCTTCTGGGGTAATCCACATAGGTAATGTGAGAGAGTATATAACCGTTGATATTGTAAAAAGAGCATTTCTTTATTCCAATTTAAATGTTAGACACATACATTCATGGGACGACAATGATGTGTTTCGTAAAGTTCCAAAAAACATGCCACAACCTGAAATGTTAGAGAAACATTTGAGGATGTGTATTGTGGATGTTCCTGATCCTTACGGGGTATGTGGATGTTATGCAATGAAACACATTAAAGATTTAGAAGAATCCGTTAAAAGAATTGGAATTAATCCAGAATTTCTATATCAATGTGAAAAGTATAGAAATTGTGAATATGCAGAACAAATAAACCATGCACTTAAAAACAATGAAAAAATTAAAGAAATATTGAATAGGTACAAAAGTGAAGATGTAGATGAAAACTGGTTACCCATTTCAATTTTCTGTGGAAATTGTAAAAAGGATACAATTGATGTTCTCAAATACACTAAAGATTATCATGTTTATTATGAATGTAAATGTGGTCACAAGGAAGAAATAGATTTCAGAAAAGTAGGTATTGTAAAATTAAAATGGCGTATTGATTGGCCTATGAGATGGGCATATGAAAAAGTTAACTTTGAACCCGGCGGAAGGGATCACTCCTCAGCAGGAGGTTCATATGATACGGGTAAAGATATAAGTAGAGAGGTATGGAACCACGTTCCACCAACTTACATTTTATACGAATTCATTAAAATTAAAGGTGCAACCAAGAAAATTTCTTCCTCCGCGGGTAATGTTGTAACATTAAGTGATTGTTTAGAAGTTTATGAACCTGAAGTAATGAGATATATTTTCGCGGGTACAAGACCTGAAGCTGAATTTGAAATTAGTTTTGATACTGATGTAATTAAGATATATGAGGATTACGATAAATGTGAAAGGGCATATTATGGTGTTGAGGAAACATCAAAACCTGAGAAGGAAAAATGGAATTACATATTCTCACAAGTAAATGAAAACGTTGAGAAAATACCAAAGGAAATGGCAACTCAAGTAGGGTTTAGGCACATTACAACAATGTTACAAATCAATGAACTTAACGAGGAAAAAACGCTTAATTTCTTTAAAAATAAAATGGAAGGAATTAATGAAGAGAAATTAAAAGTTAGAATAAAATGTGCTAAAAACTGGTTAGAGAAATATGCAGATGAACAATTCAAATTCTCAGTTTTAAAAACTAAAGTTAATTTAAGTGAATTCAGTGAACTAGAACAAAACGTGTTAAGAAAATTAAAGGAAAAAATTGAAATAAGTGAAAATGAAGAGGAATTAACTTCTAATCTATTTGAAATTCCTAAAGAAACCGGTATGAATCCTAAAGATTTCTTTAAATTATGTTATAAAGTCATTATAAATAAGGAAAGAGGTCCAAAATTAGCCAGTTTCATATGGGAAGTGGGTAAAGATAAAGTGTTAAACATTCTTGACTTTTAAAACACTTAATTCTTTATCTTTTACTTCTAACATTAAATCCATGTTATATTTTTTTATTTCCTTCTTGAATTTTTTATATTCCTTAACATCTATTGTAAGTGAATGACTTCCCTTTCTTCCTCCTTCTAGTTGATCACTGTAATGAAATATGGGGTTTCCATCTTTCTTTTTCCATGTTTTTATGATTTTCGTGTAATTAACTTTTTTAATAGGGTTACATTCATTGTGAAAGTAATCAAATACCACCGGCACTCTTGTTTTCTTATTTATGTACAAACAATCATCAACGGTATATATTTTATCATCGTTTTCAATTACAATTCTTTCCTTAATCCTTTTTGATAATCCATTATAATTTGAAATGAATCTCTCTATTGCTTCCTCTTTATTCCCATACATTCCACCAACGTGTAATGTTATTTTCCCATCACTTCCTATTCCAAGTAAATCAAGAACATCACAATGATATTCAATTTCCTTTATACTTTTTTCCACAATACTTTTTGTGGGGCTATTAAGCACAACAAATTGGTCTGGGTGCATACTTACTCTTATTTTATATTTCTTTATTTTATTTCCAATTTTCTTGAATTCCTTTTTATAAAAATCCTGCCAATTAAATTTACAAATCTCATGTGATGCAAAAGGAATTAAACCAGAACCTATTCTGAAAAATTTAATTTCATTTTTATAATTCCATTCTATAATTTTATCCAAACAATTTAAATTTTCTTCAATAGTTTTCTTTAATCTCTCTTCAGAATAAGAATTTAATCTAAATGTTTTGTTAGAAGTACAATTAATTGTTGTGTTTATACACGCATATCCTAAATTAATAGTCATTAATAAAATAAAAATAAGAAAATATAAAAATCATTCATTTTCAAGCTTTTTATTAATTTCATTTGCCACTGTGTATGCATCATATATACTATATAACCATACAGGAATTACCGCTAATATAGTTATAAAACCAATTAAAAAAAACATAAGAATTACACTGATGATAATTATGAAAAAGTTTAATATCCATATTATCATGAATTTTTTGATGTCTCCATTATATAATTGACCTACACCATTAAACATAAAACTTAACAATGCTGCTATGATTGGGTCTTTACGTCCAGGTAATTCTTTTGAATTTTCTTTTAATGGAACACCACATTTTAAACATACAATTGCATTTTTATTTTTCAATTTCTCTCCGCAAGAATTACAATATGTTTCTATAATGTATGGGTCTGCTCCACATTTAACACAAAATTTAGCATTTTTACTAGCTAATTTTTCTCCACAATTACCACAATATCCAATTTCATTTTTCATATGAACACCCTCTTATGAATAAATAAAAAGATAAAATAATAAAAATTAGTAATATTGTTTCAAGTTCTTTTTAACGAACTCTGTAAGATGTGGTATTTCCATATCACCAGTTGTTGCTACTTTATATAATATGTACAACCAGTATACTAATGGAACAAATAAAAGTGGAACTACAATAAATCCACATATTCCACCAAACATGAAAGATGCTACGCTTAATATAACACTTAATATACTCAATATAATTGAGTAGATAACTACCGCTATATTAAATACAATTGATTGTAAGCAATGGAATTTTACAACGCTATCATCCTTTTTAATTAGGTATATAATAATTGAAAATATACCTATAAAGTATGCTATAAATAACATTAATTTATTATCTTCTTTTGCCATAGTATCACTTTTGTGAGTATTATTTTTAACCTTTTTTGTTTCTGCAGCTTTTTTTGGTGCTGCTTTAGTTTTTTTGGTTACTGCCATAATTACACCTATTATATAAATAAGTTATAAAGTTTATAAAAGTATTTAAATTCCTAATACTACAATTATTTAATGGATACATTAAAAACAATAGATGGAAAAGATTTCCAAAAATCATTTGAGGCCAATATGGTACGTCTAGCGTTTTTTAGTAGAGAAGTTAAATGCGAGGCCAATTTAGATTCCATAAAAAATAAATTATGTTTAGATGTACACACTACCCAAAGGTTGGAAAAATTAAGGGAAAAAGGTGAAAAAAAAGGTTCAGGGATAATACTTTCATATTTAAGAGATATAGATGAAGGGGATGAAAAATTTGATGGAAAAGTTTTAGAAGATATGGAACTTTTAATTAAAGTTTGGGACGATTTTTATGCTTTAGATAATACTTATAAATCAGTATTAAATGAATGTGTGGTGTTATTAAGAAATAATGATTTAAAATCAATTAGAACATTAAATGAATTTTTAATTTTTTATAAAAATCAATTTAAGGAAGATATTGAAAATCTTGAATTTAAAATGAGAGAGTACAACAAATACATTATTGATATAGGTGAAGATACTAAAGATACAACATTATTTTCTTTCTTAAGAAGTAATATTTATTTCTGTTTAAAATTAAGAAATCATATTCAAACAAACAATAAAAAAGAATATAAAGAACATATTGATTTTATTTCAAATTTGATTGAACATTGGCATTATTAAAGAGTAACTTTACCTTCCCTTTTCCATTCTTCAATTTTACCTTTTAATTCACTTATTTTAACTCTCATTTGTTGGCCATCATTTCTAAATCTTACTGTTACACTTTCATCATCAAACGTTTCATAATCAATTGTAACACAATAGGGTACTCCAATTTCATCGGCCTTAGCGTACCTTTTACCAACCGTTCCACTTTGATCATAATAAACATCCAATTCCCTTAATAATTCACAAATTTCCTTTGCTTTCTCAGGTAATTTATCCTTTTTCATTAAAGGTAAAACGTAAACGTCATATGGTGCAATAATTGGAGGTAAATCCAACCAATCCCATCCCCTTTCCTTATCTTCTACATAAGCGTGTTCCAATGAACACCAAAATAACCTATCCAAACCAATTGAAGGTTCAATTACGTGTGGTATAAACCTTCTTCCTGTTGCATCATCAATAACTTCAATTTTCTTTTCAGAGTGTTCTGCATGTTTTTTTAAATCATAATCAGTTCTATTAGCTAAACTCATAACTTCAACGAACCCAAAATCAGTTTTAATTTCAACGTCATAATTTCCTGCGGAATAATGTGCCGTTTCTTCTTTAGTTAAATGTCTCATTCTATATTCCTTTATACCACATGTACGAAGTAAAATGTGTTCCTTTGCCATGTAATATAGAATTAATGAATTAATTTTTTCTTCCTTGTTTATACTCTCAATACTTTTTTCTTCGTGTTCTTTCTCATTTTCCTGTGCTTTACGTGAGTGATAAGGTATTATAATTTCTTTAACTTTATTGTAATATTCGTTTAAATCACTTTCAGGGTCAAAAAACATTTCAACTTCCATCTGTGTAAATTCCCTCGTTCTTATAATAGCGTTACGTGGTGATATTTCATTCCTATATGCCTTTCCCACTTGTGCAATTCCCATAGGTAATTTAGCACCATGTGAATTGAATATCCTATTGAAATTAATGAATATGTTTTGTGCTGTTTCTGGTCTTAAATAAGCATAACTTCCTGCAAGAGAACCCACCTCAAGTTTAAACATCAAATTGAAGGGTTTAACTTCACCCAATTCTCCTCCACAAGCAGGGCATTTAACTTTATTTTCTTTAATTATTTCATTCATGTATTGAATTTCCTTTCCTTCTGTTTCAATGTTTAATTTATCTTTAATGATATGGTCTGCTCTATGCCTTTTCTTACACACTAAACATTCAGTCATGGGGTCATCAAAATTTGTAATGTGTCCGCTCGCTTGAAATACTTTTTCTGGAAGAATTGTTGCACCATCAATTTCAAGACAATTATCTCTTTTAACAAATAAATTTCTCCACACATTTTCAATTTTCTTTTTAATTCTGAAACCTGCTGGTCCATATTCATAAAAACCTGCAATTTGGCCATAAATTTCTGCTGATGGAATTATTATCGTTCTTCTTGTCATTAAGTTATATAACTTTTCATGCATTATAAAACACCTATGTATTGTAATAGAAGTATTAATAAATAAACTTTTATAAAATATATTTATAAGATGGGGATATATATGGAAAGAAAAGAACTCCTTGATTCAATCAAACAACAATTAAGAAATTCCGTCTATACTGATGAAGATTTCTTACAACACACATCACACACTATAGACGAGTTAGATGAAGTGTTAAACATACTTTTTGAAAGGTTAACAAATTGGTATTCAATTTACTTACCTGAAATTCAACATGCTGATAGAAGAGAAACATATCTTGAAGTGGTACAACAATACGATAAAACTGACCCAAAAACTGCTGAGAAGTTAAGTGAGAGGGCAAAAAATTTAGTTGATACTATTGAAGGTGAATCTATCGGTGCGGTTATTGAAGGTAAAGATTTAGACATTCTAAGGGAATATGCAGTTAAATTAAAGAAATTGTATGAACTTAGAGGACAATTAGAAAATTATAGAGATTATAAGGCAAAGGAGATTGCACCAAATCTAACTCATCTTTTAGGTGAATCTTTAGCTACTAAACTTATAGTTTATTCTAAAGGTTTAAAGAGGTTAGCACATTTACCTGCGAGTAGTATACAAGTTTTAGGTGCAGAAAAGGCATTGTTCATGCACTTAACTAAGAAAACTAAACCCCCCAAACATGGAATTATATTCTTACATCCAGCAATGCGCGGTATTTCTCCTAAAAAGAGAGGTAAAGTTGCACGTTTAATTGCAGCTAAGGTGTCTATAGCTGCTAAGGCAGATGTATACTCAAAAGAATTTATAGCAGAAAAATTAAAAGCAGATTTAGATGAGAAATTAAAAAATCTTAATAAGTAAAATAAATTAAATTTCTTTTAATTTTAATTTGAAAATTGGATCTTCATTTTCTTTTTCTAATAAACTAATTTTATTCTTAAATGAAGTTAAGTATTTCTCAATTAATCCAGTTTTACAATTATTTTTATTTTCTTGAATAAATGTATTTTCTCTTTTCAATGCTTTAATTTGTGCGTCATCATACTTTTTCTTTTCCCCTTTCTTAAACGTTTCAGGGATAATATGAATTACACATTTCTTTAAAGCATCTTGCAATTCGTCATCTTTTTTTTCTTTCAACATTCTAAAAAGAACGGATGGTGGCATTGCCTCCATTTTTCTTGTTTCGTAATATCTGTTTTTAATGTTCATACAAATTCACTGCCTATTACAGCCACCTTTCCGTTTTGTGGAAAAACCGTTAATAGGTATTTATTTTAAAAGAGATTAAGTATATAAAGGTTTCTTTAGTTCTCAAAAGAAAATAATAAATATAAAAATATAAAAATTATGCCTTGATTTTAAGGTTTTCTTTAACTTCAGTTTTGATAACTTCAACTCTTTTAATAGGAACTAACTCTTTAGATTTTTTATAAATCTCTGTTGAAAGTTTCTTATAGAGTACTTCTTGCATAAATCCTTCGAAATCATGCTTTTTTGCATGCTCTACTATGATATTTTCTGCTTCCTTCCTCAATATTGTTTTCATGCTCCTACTAATCTTGTTCGTTGTTATAATAGCAGTTTTAACTGAAAGGGTAACATTATCTTTAGTTGTTACTTTTACAACATTATCTACCAAAGACATACTCCTTCTTGCTAAAGTTTTAATGTAACTCTTAATCAATTCATGACCTATAAAGCTAGTGTATGCAGTTTTACCTTTAACATCATTAACTCTAAAGTTAACTCTTGTATAACCATGTTGCATTTCACCACTCAATTCACTTAAATTAGTGTTAATAATTCTATTCATAACTGAAGAATCATCCATACCCAATATGTCACCTATTTTCTTCTCATCAAACATTTTAGGTGCAAGTACTGAATACCATGATTTAAGTTTAAATTTATCTGCTCTTGCCATTAAAATCACCTAACCATTAAAGCTGCTGTTTTAGCATCATATTTCCAGTTGTTCAATCTACCATTTTCATTGTAGTATTTAACAAGTCTTCTAATTTTAGATTCAATTTTACGAAGGTTAGATTTGTTATGTACATCTGAATTGTTTGTTTCAAGATGCTTTCTCATACCAACACTTGTTTTAATTAAATCCATTAAATCAGCTGGGAATTCAAGTTCATGATTAGTTTCTTTCATAATCTTAGCAACAGTTTTACCTGTAATTGCCTTGATATCTGGAACACCATGTTCTTTTTTCAAAACTAATCCTATTTTTGCAGGGTGCATACCTTCTTTAGCATATTTCTCTACTAATTTCTCAACTTCAGTATTACTCATACTGAAATCGGAGGGTACTTCCCTTGGAAACATTTTCTTTCCTCTTCTTGCTTTTCCTTTTTTTCTAGCGTGTATTCTTGCCATTTATTCACCATTTATTTCAAACTTTTAGCGAAGGCTTGAAATGCATTCCCCCTAGATACTGAGGGAATGTGTGTAGTATTTTCAGTGAACTTAACTTTATATTCTTTTCATTCACTTTCTACTGCTTTGTGAAGGTATCCACGTTCTTTGCTCTTTTTGTAATGTTACCTTCCTTAATACCAACAATTGATTTAATTTTCTTACTTGAAGCTAAATCCATCAACCTTTGAGTAATAATACCATCTAAAACAACAACATCATAACTCTCTTCTGATTTATTTATCTCAGTAATTAAATCTCTAACAGGCAATTCTTTAACCATCTCATCTTTTTTCAATAACCTTGCCTTTAATGTTCCGTTTAATTCATCTAAATGATTTTTTAATCCTTCAGGCATACCCTTACTTTTCTCTTCCGGAACTTTTTCTTCCTTCACTTCTTCTTTAACTTCAGGTATTTCTCTTTTCCTCTCAATTCTTGTATTTGTATTAATAGGTTCTCTTCTGTTTTCCTGTTCTCTTCTCTTCCTATAATCACTTTGACTTAACCTTGGCCCATTATTATTTGAAAGGGTTTGTTGGTTCGGATTTGAACTAATTTGTCCTGAAGTGTTTCCCATTCTCTTTCTTGAATTATTATAATATTGAGATTCTGCTTGTTCAATAGGAACTTTAGTTCTCAATGCCTTAATAATTTCTTTCCTTGCTAATTCTTCAACTTCTCTTCCTGGAGGTGCTCTTGCGACAAAGTCAATTTCAGAAACTTCCATGATCTGTTTCAATATAATATCTCCACCTCTATCACCATCTAAGAATAAAGTCATTTCCTTCTTTTTACTTAAATCAATAACAGTTTGTGGAACTGAAGCACCGCCGAGTGCAATAACATTCTTAATATCATTTTTAAGCATGTTAATTACATCAGCTCTACCTTCAACTACTATAATTGAATCATATCCATCAATTTCAGGTCCTGCAACCAATTTATCTTGTCCGTAAGTCATAACACCCGAAGCTTTAACTTCATCTCTTACCATTTCTAAAATTTCTTTAGATTCTGGTAATGTGTCATTAACAAGACTTTTCAATAAGATTTTTGCTCTGTCTACGAGAGTTCTTCTCTTAACGCTACGCATATCTTCAATTTTTGTAACTTTAAGTGTGGCTTCACAAGGCCCAACCCTATCAACAGATTCAATTGCTGCGGCAATAACTGAAGTTTCAACCATATCTAAACTGGATGGAAGTAATACTTCACCTTTACTCTTTCCTTCTTTAAGAATAAGTTCAACCTCAATTCTACCTATTCTACCGCTTTTTTGCATTTCTCTCAAATCTAATTCGTCACCTAACAAACCTTCAGTTTGACCGAAAACTGCTCCAACAACATCAGGTTTTTCAACTAATCCTTTAATTTCAAAATCTGCGTGAATCATATACTTTATAGTATCTATGTAAATTTTTCCCATTTAATCACCTTTGGTAATTTTCTCAAAAATAGACGGAATATCTTCAATTGTTTTCACACCGAAAATCTGTTTAAACTTTCTCCTTAATTCATCGTTCTCAGTAATCTCTCTTTCAATGAGAGCAGAAGAAATTAATTCTTTTTTTGTTTCTCCTCCTCTATCGAAATCCGTTAATATAACTGCATTTTTTCCTCTTATTTGTTTATCACGAATGAATTTTTCATATGTGAAAACGTTAGTTCTTACACCAATTTTTTCAAGTGCGATCACATCACGTTTTCCTTCAACAATCACAATACAATTATTGAGTTGTGTGATAAGAGCTTCTACATCTTTAAGAATTACCATATTTCTCTCGTATTTCATTTAATTCACCTTCACTCAATTTCATTGAGATGATTTTTTTACGCGAGTTATGGCCCCTAATCAATGAAACCTCTTTTTTGAAAGTTTTTTTTAATAAATCCAACATTTGTGTGTTAGCTTTATTATTTTCAGGGGGCTCCGTTAAATACACTTCTAACGTATTTCTCCAAACTATTTTATTTTGTTTGGATTTTGGATGCACCTTAACTTCAATTATCATTTTCCGCCTCTTTATGAGGTCATTAGCACTTTGAGTGCTATACTGCGCACTGTCGACTATTCGTCATAGTGCTACGATTCTCAGAAAGCCATCCATGCGCAGCAATATGAATTTAAACATAAAGAATATAAAAACCTTTGTGTTTATTTCTCATCTTCTTGCCATTTAGATTGAATTTCTTTAATTATTTCATCATAATTAGAAGGTTTTTGATTTTCAATACCTAAATATATTGTATCCATGAATTCCCTTACGTCCATTCTTGTATTATAACAACCATCTCTCTTAAGTTGAACGCCTATTGCAGGTAAACCATATGCCTCCATGAGAGCACTCCCCTCTTTTAATTCATGAGGGCACCCCACACCTATAATTGCGAGAGGTTTATACTTTTTAACCATTCTTTTGATTAATGTTCCACCTGGAGCAATAAAAAATCTATAACCTAACTTTTCAGTTTCTTCTTTAAGTAAATAAAGTCCACATCTACCACATTTTATACATTGTAATCCCTCCGGTAATGTGGGAGCAGGACATTTTGGAGATCTTAAACATTGTGGTATAAAAATTGCTCTTTTTTCAATTGGTACCTTTGTAAAAATATCTTTATTTAACATAGTTCTTAATTGAGCAATCATTATATCCACTTTAGCAACATCAATGTTACTATATGTATTATCATCAAGATTGATTTTGAAAAATCTAATAACTTTTTTAATTGGTAATTCAAATGTAGAAACCACAAATAAAGTTAATCTTGGAAGTATAATTTTTTGTGCGTTCCAAAACAATACAATCAATCCAACTCCAACGAAAACAAGTATGATTGAAATTAGAAATAAAGAAACGATAACAATTCCAATTATAGCTAAAATATCAAATTCCACAATTAGAAATTATGTTCTTATTCTTTTTTAAATATTATGAATTTTTCCTCTTTCAATTAATTCTATCTTTTTAATTTTACCTTTTTCATGGTGAACAACTACTCCCGTAAGGGGTTTTGGAATATTATCTATTTTATGTAGCTTATCTAATCCTATAAGCAAAGGCACTAATGTTGTATCATGTGTTACTATTAAAATATTCTCTTCAGTTAAATTCTCTCTCATAAATTCCTTTGTATAATCTTTTAACGAACTGAAATTACACCATCCTTTTTTAGATAACTCATTGAATTTATCTTCAAAATTTCTCCAACTCATTCTATTTGTCCTTTGATGTCTAACCCAATCCCAAAAATGTTCTTCCTTAACATACCCCGAACTTTCAAGAGCACCATTACTTTCAGCTCTTCTAATTTCAATTTTTTTAAAAGGTGCATATCCTTTTTTTATAAAAATAGCAGTATCATAACATCTCTTAATATAACTTGTTTTTATTTTTTGAATTCCTTTATATTTACTTCTGAGAAATAAACCCATTAAAATTGAATTAATTAATCCTTTCATAATCAATTTTGCTGACTCTGTCTCATTTACATTATGAATTTTTTGTCTTTCACCATGTCTTAAAATAATAGTGTAATTCAAAATTACCTCTCCTTTTTATCAATTTCAGAAAAATTCATAATTTCATCAATCTGTTTTCTAAGTATAACATTCTCATCAGTTTCATATTTATACTTGAGATTCTCAACAAATTGTGAATATGTAAATGTCTGTTTACTTTCTAAATAAACGGTTCTTAATGCTAAAAATTCTTTATCTTTCTCAACATCGCCTGAACAATTTTCACGCATATCTCTTATCCTTTTTGATAAATATTTTCTTACTATTTCTAAATTATCCATGCTCTCCATACCAATATATTAAAGAAGGAAATGTTTATATACTATTTGATTTTTATTTCAAATTACAAACACCATGTGCAACACTTTCTAACATTCCAGCAGAACTAATCTCTATGAAATCAACTCTACCTTTAATTTCATCTATATTTTTAGCACCTACATAAGTCATTCCGGATGCAAGACCTCCAATATATTTATTTACTATACCTTCGATAGGTCCTTTACATTCAACAATTGTTTTTTCACCTTCAACGCTTATAATTTCACTTTCTTCTTTCCCATCAATTTTCATTTTCTTAACTGTTGCATCATAACTTGCCATGCCTCTATAATCTTTATATTTTTTACCATTAATTTCTTTAATTTCCCCCGGGGTTTCATCACTTCCCGCAAAAATGGATCCAGACATAATTGTATCTGCACCTGCACCGATGGCCTTAACTAAATCACCAGGTTTTTTAATTCCACCATCCGCACATAATGGAATTCTTCCTTGTGAATATTCATAAACATCCATAATTGCAGTAATTTGAGGAACCCCACAACCTGTCATTATACGTGTTGTACACATTGAACCAGGTCCAATTCCAACTTTAAGTGCATCTGCACCTTTACTAACAAAATATTGTGCTGCATCTTTAGAAGCAATATTACCCACCATTACATCAACTTGTGGATAATTTTTCTTTATGTAATCTAAAGTATTCCCTGCTCTTTTTGAATGCCCATGCGCAATATCTAAAACTAAAATGTTAACTCCCGCTTCAATTAATTTACCTACCCTTTCTTCATAATCTTTAACCCCTATAGCAGCAGCAGAAATTAAATTACATTCTTTAACCTTTTTTATTTCTTCAACTTGTTTATCTATATCAAGAAACCTATGGATAACTCCAAGACCACCTAATCTTCCAATTGCAATGGCCATTTCACTTTCACAAACCGTATCCATATTTGCTGCTATTAATGGCATATTAATCCAATAATTTCTTGTAACCTGTGTTTTAAAATCAACTTCTCTTCTCGATTTAATTTTATTATATTTCGGTACAATCAAAACGTCATCGTATGAATATCCTTTTCCTATAACTCTTGCCATAATTACTTTTAACATAAATAACAAATATAAGCTTTAGATGTGAAAGAAAAAATATGATAATGAACATTTTAAATGAATCTGTAGCTATTCCAACTCAATCCCTTCCTGAAATGGATCTTTTTGGAGCAGGAATTATCACTATAATTGGATTGATTGCTTTAATTATAATAATAAGATATTTTCTGATGAGAAAAAAAGAGGAATAATATAATTATTCTTCTGCAAATTTTTTAATTTCTTCAAAAGCTTCAGATATTAATTTAGCCTTACTTTTACCAAATTTTAATGGGTACTTATCCATCTCATTTCTTTTAAGAACAATGAGTTTATTTCCTTTGAATTCATCATATTCAACAATTGCCATTTTAAATCACTCTTATTTTTTGTAAATAATAAATTATTTTAATGTATGTTTAATTTTTTTCCAGTGTTAAATGAAAAACTTTTTAAAGTAAAAGGTATCTAATCAAAGATATGAAAAAGAAAATGTTACTTGCAACAACTTCTGTTTTATTGGCTATGAACATGAGTTGTGGTACCACTCAATCAAATAATAAAATAGAACCAAGACCTTCCGTTAAACAAGAAATAGTTGAACAACAAAATGTTGAACAAGTTAAAGAATTTAGTAGATTGAAAGATAAATCAGTTGTTACATTGAGTGAAAATATAATTGACACTAAACCTGAAATGGAAAAAGATGAATATATTGAAATTGTTAAAGAATTCAACAAACAATTTGCTCTATTAAAGTTAAAAGTTAAAAATAATGAAAAGGTAAGTATAAATGAGATATGTAATTTAAGAGGTATTTTCACTGAATTAACTAACTTAACTGAAAAAAATCTTGAAAACTCTTATACGAATGCGGATTCAATGGGACAAATTATACTTAAAAAAGCTTCAAAAGAACTTGAAGAAAAATTAAATTTAGTTAATGAAATTGAATCATATTTCTATGGTGTTTCAAAAGAGTATGATAAAAACAGAGAATTAAATTGTTTTGTTAACGGTGAAGTTATTCCTTCTATGGTGAATTTGAAGAAATACTCTGATAATATTATTGAAGATAAATTAAGTGAAGAAGAGATATGTAAAATAAATGATGTGATTATAAGAATGAATGAGTTACTCAATGCAGCTGTTTCTCCTAAACAAAAAATATATCTCATAGAAACAATTGAATCTTTAAAAAAGAAATTGCCAAAGGAAATCCAAAAGGAGGATTCTTTAGATTTCGAAGATAATTGTAACTTTTTATTTCCATTTAGGGAATAATTTTTTTTAAATTTATATATTTACACTACTAATATTTATCACATGGGTTTTATTAAAAGCGTAATTGTTGGATTAGTTGTGGGGGTAATAGTCACTATTCTTCTAAGTATTCTAACTTTTTTTCCATTTATAGGGATGTTTAGCTGTTATATTCCACAAATTTTGAGTTTTATATTATTTTTCTCAAGTGGTTTTCTCTTGGCAAAATTTAATAAAATTCAGAGAGAAGATTACGTTTCAGTAGGTAATAATGTTATTGTTTCATCTTTAGTTTCAATTACATTAATTATTTTAGGTCTTTTTATAACAAATTATTATGTAACTAACAGTTTATTGTACACATCTACTATTTCTTTGATTTATTTAATAGTTTTTGGCCTGGCTTCAGTAATATTAGGATGTCTCGGAGGGGTTATATACCTTTTAATGACCTTTCCAAAACCTGATAATTAATTTTTTTTATTTATAAATTTTTATTGTATAATTCTATTATGAGTTTCATTAAAAGCGGAATTTTAGGATTATTTGTTGGTATATACTTAGGTATATTTGGATTAGTTGGGATTATACCAGTTATTGGACCAATTATTGCAATGTTTGGGGCAATATGTCTATGCTTATTTAACCCTCTTATTATGGT
>CAYOAB010000004.1:0-24726 GCA_964401875.1 Microcaldota archaeon | reverse complement strand
TATTATCATTTGGATTATTTTTTATGATGATATTACCTCCAATTTTGGCACATTTAGAACAAAATTTTATATCAGAATTTTTATACAACTTAAATGAACCTTTATGTCACCAATACATTGGACGTTCATATTGTGTTTTCAATAACTGGATGGTAGGGGATTGTGAACCTCCCGAAGGTGTAAATGCAGTAGTGGAAACTAAATATAATTATTACTTGTCAAATAGGTATGCCCCCGTATCTTCAAAGTATGATGGTGATTATGTTTACAATAGAAATTTAGTAGGTTTACATAGGGCGGAAAGAATTGAATATGATAATGGAGTTTATGGTTATAAGTTTGGAGTTTGTGCGAGGGACAGTGCCATATTTTTAGGTTTAGTTATAGCTCCTTTCATTTACTTTTTACTTAAGAGTAAAATTAAAACCACACCTCATATTATAATTGCATTTTTATTTTTAGTTCCAATGGGAATTGATGGCGTGGGACAATTATTTGGTTTATGGGAGAGTACTAATCTAATGCGTTTAATTACAGGATTAATTGCAGGTACGGGTATAGGGTATTTCCTTTATGCTATACTGATAGACATAACAAAAAAGAAATGAAGAAAAGAAATCCTTTTTAAACATTACTTCTTTTAATAGAGATATATGTCTTTTTCTTTCGAAAACACTTCAGAAATTTCTATACCTAAAGACCCATTACAGCAAGTAATAGGTCAAGATCATGTTGTGGAAATTGCACGTATAATTACACGTCAAAAAAGGCATTTACTTATGGTTGGGCCGCCTGGAACTGGTAAAAGTTTCATAGCAAGTTCAATTTCATCATTGTTACCTCAACCACAAACTCAAATTTCTATAGTTAATAACGTATATAATCCCGAAAGACCTGCACTTGAAATTTTAACAAGGGAACAGGTAGAAAAAATTAAGAGAATGAAAGAGAAGGTTAAGATAATTGATCCTCGTGATGCACCTTTTTATGTTTCAGAAGTTTTAGGTTTCAGATGTAAAAGGTGCGGGACAATAAGTGATCCTGAAACTAATATTTGCTTATTTTGTGGTTCTGAGAAGTATAGGAGAGGTAGAAGTATAGAGGATTTGTTTGACCAGGGAACTAAACTTAATAGGGATGATAAAGTTGTAATGAAGAAATCTACTTCAGAAGGTAAAGAAGAAGATATAGTTTACGAGAGAAGTGGGGACAGAATTAAAGTTTATAAGAAGAAATTCGGTGAAAAAGAAGAGGTTCAAAGGAAAATTATAATTCCTCTTGAACGTAATACATTTGTTCAGGCGACAGGTGCAAGTGAAACTGAACTTTTAGGAGATGTTAGGCATGATCCTTATGCCGGGCACCCGGATATTGGGGTTCCAGTTTATGAAAGGGTTTTACCTGGAGCAGTACATGAATCTCATGAGGGTGTTTTGTTCATCGATGAACTTTCAACTTTAGGTGAATTACAAAGATATTTATTAACTGCTATGCAGAATAAAAATTTCCCTATAATGGGTAGAAACACAACAAGTTCAGGTGCAGCTGTTAGGGTAGATAATGTTCCTTGTGATTTCATATTTATTGGTGCCATTAACACAACGGACATTTCAGGAATTTTACCTCCTTTAAGGTCAAGAATTATTGGAAGTGGTTATGAAGTACTATTAAATACTGTAATGGAAGATAATGAACAAAATCAAGCTAAATTGATGCAATTTATTGCGCAGGAAATAATAAAAGATACAAGAATACCACATGCAGATTATGGGGCATGTAATTCCATTTTAGAAGAAGCTAAATTACGTGCACATGCTTTAGATAAAAAGTCTGGAATCTCCTTGAGATTAAGAGATTTAAGTGGTATAATTAAAATGGCCGGTGATTTTGCTATGGTTGAAGAATCAGAATTTATTAATGCTGAACATGTTAAGAAGGCAATCGTTAGGGCCAAAACAATTGAAGAACAATTAATGGAAAATTATGATAATAATATGTGGAAAGCGGGCATGAGTGATTATGCTGCTTTAAATAAAAAACGTAAAGGTGGATACGCCAGTGAAGTCAGATAAAATACAAGAAGAGGTAATTTCATTTTATTCTCATTTTTCTTATCCTTTGATACCTTATCCTTTTTCTAAAAATCATAAATTATTAATGAAGAAAGTTCTTGGTTGTTGTGATTTAACTTTTGATGATTTAAAGGATTTAAAAGTATTGGATGCTGGGTGTGGAACGGGTGAAAAGTCAATATTTATGGCCCGTTATGGTGCTTATGTTACCGCAATTGATATAAATGAAAATCAATTGAAACAAGCAAAAAAGAATATGGAAAAGTATAAGGAAAAAATAAATTTTGTGCGGGATGATTTAGTAAATCTTAAGCATAATGAGAAATATGATTTAATTGTAAGTTTAGGGGTTTTACATCATACACCTGACATGAAAAAAGGGTTAGAAAATCTTCTAAAATTATTGAGGCCAAATGGTAAAATAATTATTGCACTTTACAATTCGTATAGTAGGTTACCATATCGTTTAGTACGGGCACCATTACATTTGTTCATTAAGGACCCTGTTAAAATACATGATTTTGTTATGAAATCTAAATTTACTTTTTTCTTGAGAACGGCCACTGAACCTACACTTTATGATAGGTATGCAGTTCCATATGAATCGTATCATACAATAGGTGAAGTAAAGAAAATATTCAAAAACAATGGTATAGAGGCTATGAATGTTTATCCAAAATTGATATTTAATAGCGAATTGTTAACACAAATATACTGGATTTTCAAATGTAAAACAATATTTTTTGTTGGTGGAAAAAAAGAATAGTAAAATATATATACTCGCTTTCCCTCAATGTTTTATGAAAAATCAAAAACAATTAAAAATTCAAAATAAAAAGCCTAAAAATGATTTTAAAAAGGAAAAAACTAAAAACGAAACAAATAAAATTTGTATAGAAAATTCTCTTAATTTAATTCAAATAGGTCCTAGACAATATATGGTAACTTATGACAAAAAAGAAACAAATATTTCCCTTAGTAAAAAATCTTCTTATTAAAATTAATTTAATACTTTTTCAACAATCTCTTTAATTTTCGTTGCATCATACATAAGTTTAATGAACCTTGTGTGGCCCCTTGTTCCTTTCCCTGAAGTTGTTGTGGAGATTAGGCCCAACATTTCTAAATCAGTTAAATATTCTGAAAACCATCTTGAAGTTCTTGGCGTAACAGAGTATACTTTACATGCCTCAACATATGAATCGTAAACTTCTCCAGTGGTGAAAACATCAGTCATTTCATCGCCTAACTTTTTGTAAGTTCCTCCTTTAATTTGATTTAATGCAATTCCGTAAAGTGTAATTTGTTCATGGTTAGGTAATGTTGTAATAGCTTCAACCACTATATCTTCATCAACCTCACTTCTCGCGTTTTCAACTTCCTCTTCTGTAACTTTATTTGTTTTCTTTTCATTTGCTATGGTTCCCGCTTTCAAAATTAATTTTAATGCATAACGAGCATCACCATTTTCTTTAGCAACAATGCCGGCAATTAATCTAAGCGCACCATCTTCCACAACACCTTGTTCAAATGCCATCATTGTTCTTTGTTTAATAATCTCAAATAACTGGTCTGCGTTATACGGGTGAAAAACCTTTTCCTTCTCGTAAAGTGCACTTTTACTTCTCGGATCCAATTTATCTTTGAATTGTATTCTGTTAGAAATACCAATCATGGTAATACTACCACGTTCAAGTTCATCATTTATCCTTGTTAAAGTATAAACGAGGTTATCAACATCTTTAATTTTATCAACTTCATCTAAGATTACAATTAAATGAATATTATTTTCTTCAATCCATTCAAGCATAGCTTCGTAGAGTTTAGGTAACGGGTATCCTATTTTAGCATCACCTTTACATATTTCACTTACTATTTTGAATATAACTTTATACCTTGAATCATAAATTCTACAGTTCATATATTTCATTGTAGCATTCTTTTGCATATCGTTAAACTTTTCCATTACATACCTTGAACAACTAGTTTTACCAGTACCAGTTTTTCCATATAAAAACATGTTTTTAGGTTTCATATTTTTAAGTGCAGGGGCAACAGTTTTCATTATAAGTTCAATTTCAATATCCCTGTATGGTAAAATTTCTGGTATAAAATGAGGTGAAAGTACATCCATATCTTTGAATATACTACCTTCATTTAATATTTCTTCAAAACTAATCATTGTTAAGAGCTTAAAATAAAATAATTTATAAGTTTATTACACAGAATTTGATTTTATATTTATATTCTTTTAGTATTAAAGTATATATAACAAATGGTGTTATTATGGGTATTCTACAAAAGTTTACGGATGCTTTAGGGCTCGGCGAAAAAGATATTAACGTTCAAGAGTATTTGGACGGCGAAGATTTAGAGAACTTGGGAGTGGAAGATGAAGTTCCTTTGGCTTATGTTAAGCCAGTTGCACTTGAAAGCGCAGCAATTATTCCAGAAGTTAAAGAGGAACTTAAACATGGAAATATGATTTTATTGAACATTTCTCCAATGCTTAAAAAAGAGAAAGCACTTCAAGATGTTATTTCTAATCTTAAAATATATGCAACTTCAATAAGAGGAGATATTGCAAGAATTGATAATGAAAAAATTCTTTTAACTCCTAACAGAATAAAAATTGTTAAGAGAAGAAAATAATTTATTTTCTCTTTTTATTTATTTCTTTTATCACACAGATTATAGAATTTAATTCTTCCTCTTTAGTTTTTTTGTTAATTAAGTTAGAAAATGCCTTTTTACATTTTTTTGGATTTTTTAATTTCACGGAATCTACAACTTCATTAAATTCCTTTTCTAATGCTTTAACTAATTTTGAATTTACATTTTTCTTTCCAATTTTTCTTTCATTTACACGGAAATGATAAAGTATAACTCCCACTGAATTTGAAAGGTTCATGGAAGGGTATTCCTTAGAGGTTTCAATGTAAACGGAATTAGTACATTTTAATAATAATTCATTTGTTAAACCATTATCTTCCCTACCAAAAACAATCGCAGTTTTTTTCAAATCCTTCTCATTTAACCAATTGAGTTCACTTAATGGTATTATTCCATTTAATCCTTTATTTGCCTTTTCAGGTGAAGCAGTAGTTCCTATTACGGGGTAACACCCTTTAATAGCATCATCAAAACTTTCTACTATTTTTGCATTTATTAAAATGTCATTTGCATGTAATGCATATTTTCTTGCTTCTGGACCAAGTTTTGCAATTGGATTAACAATTACAAGTTCATTATGCCCGAAATTTTTCAGGATTCTACATATTTTTCCAACGTTTATATCATATAATGGTTCCACTAAAACAATTCTCATAAGGTTAACCTCACTATAAATAATTTTTCAAAAAATAATTCTTTTTCCATAACCTTTTCCCATTTAATTTTATTTTCTTTACAAAAGTTTTCATACTCTTCATAACCCCTATCTGAAATTAAAATTAAAATTTCACCTTCTTTCTCTAAATAATTTATTGCTTGTAATATGAATTTTTTAATTATGTCTTCACCGTTTTGCATGTACGTCCATGCATAATCATGCGGTTCTTCATCATCTAAATATGGAGTATTGAAAACAATTAAATCAAATTTTTCTTTTTCATTTATTTTTTCAAATAGGTTACTTATTATGAATTTCATTTTTTTATTTTCACCTAATGTTTTTTTACAGAATTCAATTGCATCGGGATTAATGTCCACTAAATAAATTTCTTCCGCAGAACCAATACTCTGTGCAAGTATACCTGTCCCTGTACCCATATCAAGCATTCTATTACATTTTTTTTCTTTTAGATATTCACTGAATAAAACAGAATCTTCTGCACCCGGATATACAAACATATATTTCTTTTAAATTGTGTTAATATATAATATTTAGGTATCTAATTATTATGGTGCTTATAAGTGAAATTTAATATGATTAAAACCACAGTTGGACAGATATTATCAGTTGACATGCAAAAAGGTGAAACTTTTTTTACAGAACCTGGTGCCCTGGTTTCCGTGAATGGACTTTTTGAAATTAAAAGTGAATTGTCCGGTGGGTTGGGTGCAAGTGCCATGAGAATGTTAGGTGGCGGTGAGAGTTTATTCATTAACCGTATAACTGCAAATGAAGATATTACAATTCAAATGAGTTCAACATTACCAGGTGAATTTTCACCCATTGATTTGAGTACAGGTGGATACATTTTAGGTGATGGTGTTTATGTTTGTCATGAAGGAGAAGTTAAAATATCTTCTAAATGGGGTGGCTTTTCTTCATTCGCAGTTGGTGGTGGATTAATGTTCTTACATGTTGAAGGAAAGGGTACTGTTTATGTTACTGGTGCTGAGGCGTTGTTTGTTAAAGATTTGAAAAAAGATGAAGTTTTCTATTTAGATAATTCTTGTTTTGTCGCATGTCATGATAATGTTAAATTTGAAAAATTCCTAGCAGGTAAAAATCTTCTTAGTAAAGTTGTAGGTGGTGAAGGTTTAATGCTTAAATTTACTGGCCCTGCAAAAATTTATTATCAAAGTGAAAGTCCATCAGGATTGGCTGCGAGTATAACTAAATATTTAAAGTTGAGGTAAAGGTGTTTATTTGAAGGTAGCTATACTTGGTGATTTTCATTTTGGATATGATAGGTTTTATGAAGATAGTTTCACGCAAAGTGAAATTGCTTTAGAAAAAGCAAGTGAAATCGCTGATGTATTATTGATAGCGGGAGATATATTTGACATGAAAGTACCTAAACCTGAAATAATGGGGAGAAGTATTGAGATTTTTTCAAAAGTTAGGAAACCTATGTATGTAATTTATGGTACCCATGAGAGAAGACCACAAGGTTTTTTTAATCCAGTAGATATTTTAGTAAAAGCTGGAATTGTAAATTCATGTCATTTAAAACAAACTATTTTTGAAAAGGAAGGAGATAAAATAATGATTTATGGGATGGGAGGCATTCCAGAGGAATATTCAAAAGTAGCAATTGAAAAGTTAAATCCACAACCACTTCAAGATGTATTTAGTATATTCATGTTCCATCAAAATATTAAAGAGTTTATGCCTCAAGTTGAGCACGGACTTTATGTTGAAGATTTACCTCATAATTTCAATTTGTATATTGATGGACACTTACATAAAAATTATGAAATTCAAAAAGGAGAAAAATTATTATTAATTCCTGGAAGTACTGTTTTAACACAATTAAGAAAGGAAGAAAAAGTTAAAGGGTTTTATTTATATGATACAAAAACAAATGAAAGGAATTTCATTGAAATACCAACAAGGAAATTTTATTATTTAGAATTTAAAAATGAAAGTGGTGATTTAATCATACAACGTGAAAAGTTAATTGAGTTTATGAATTCAATTGATTATAGTAATAAACCAATTGTTCGTTTAGATTTACTTTCTCCTATTGATTCAAATATCATTTCAAGTGTTAAAGAAATGTATAATGGGAAATGTTTTTTATTTGTAAATTCGTTTAAAACTGAAGAAGAAAAAGATTTAGTTGAAGAGTTAGAAAAGGAATTTGAAAGTGAAAGTTCAGTTAAAGAAAAAGGTATGAACATATTAAAAGAAATTCTTATTAAAAATAATTATAAGGGATTAAATGCAGAGGAGATGTTTGATTTTCTTTGTGATTGTGATGAACAAGATATTTATGAAAAGTTTATTGAGGTTATGAAATGAGTAAAGAAAAAGAAGGTTTTTTTGATAAATTGAAAAAGGATTTATTTACGGGTTTTAACAGAATTGTTATTTCTTTGAAGGAAGGATTTATTTTAGTTGGAAAAAATTTATTGCTTATAAGCAAATTTATATTTTTCTCATTAATTATTACTTTAATTTCAGGTTTTTTTATTGAATCTTATTTTATGATTTCCATAGGTTTAGTTTTACTTTCATTTTCCTTTTTAATTCTTTTATTTCATCATGAATTTTTTGGTAATCAAATTAAGAGTAGAACAAGGTTTGTGAAAAATGTTATTTTCATGTTTTTTCTATTGGTTCTTATGACTTTTTTATTTAGTTTTAACCCAGACCCTGACCCGGATATAAGTGCATCACATCCAGCTAAAATAATTTCTTCTTCTTTAGCATTTTTGATTTTAATTTTATTTTTGTTTCAATCAATATACTTAGTTAAATCAGGTGCGGGACTTAAAATTGCATTAAAATCTTCCTTTAATTTCTTAGGCAAGTTCGGAATGAGTACTATGTTTTATGTTTTGTTATTGGTATTTATGTTTGCCTTAAGTACAATACCAAGTTTTTTTGGTTTTCTGTTTGTGTTTTTATCCGTGATTATGTTTTTCGGGACCATTTATGTTATGTTCATTTTACTTTACGTTTTTTGGAAAAATGCAAAAGGTTAAAAAACTCTCTTTTTTTAATTTTATACGTATGTCTAAAAGATTATATAGTGGAAGTAAATATTTTATTTTAGGATTAATTTCATTCATAGTTTTAATTAATTTAATAGACATATTAGAATCCGTTTCAATAGATTGTACTAGCGGTGTTATTCCTTGCGATTTGTTAGTGAATCTTCTCATTTATGTTTCAGTTTTTCTTTTCTTGGTAGGTTGTTTTAAATTGATTCTTTTCTTTTGGAAAGACTATAAATTAATTGATAAGATTAGAGCATTAAAGTCAAAATATTATAAAAAGTCAAAAGAAGTTAAAGAAGAAAAAGTTCCAGGGAAATGTTATATGTGTGGAACAATTAATGATGTAGATGCTGTTTATTGTAAAAAGTGTGCAACTTCTCTCCATGAAACGGAAGAAGAAGCATTTATTCCTTCTCCTGAATAAAGTAAATTAAAATTAGAATAATTGTTTAATTACTTCTGTAGCATATGAACCCTTCTGTAATTTAAACTTGATTTTATGTTCTTGTTCGTTTATTTTTTCATATTCAAAATTTACAACAGGAACTTTCATTGCTCTATAATTTTCTCTTGTTTTCGCGCCATATTTTTTAAAATCTTCAATAGTAATTTCATATTTGTCAAGTAATTCTTTTTTGTAATTATTCATTATTGTTCCTTCCCCTACAAGTTGAACAGCAGTAAATTCACTTCCCTCTGTTTCCAAATCACAAAAACCCATAAAATTCCTACCACAAGAGTATTCTCCAAAAAGAGGATAAGTAATTTTATCTTTAATCCTCTTTTCAATTTCTTCATTGAAAAGTTGTGATTGTAAAGAGTGTACGGTTAATTTGAAAATTTTTGAATTTTCTTTAAAGAATCTGTCCACCCCCTTTTTTTGATATTCTTCATATTTTTCTTTTTCTTTTTCAAATTTAAATTCACCATGTCCGAAATATTCTTCAATGGCCTCTTTATAATTACCTCTTAATACTTGAATACCTATTAATGGATTATTACCTCTAACATTACCAAACCTTTGTTCGCCGAAATAGTTTATCAAATAATCAATTTTTTTCTTTTTGATTTTACCTGTTACCTTTATTTCAAAAGAGTTGCCTAAAATGTCTTCTGAAGTTATCCATTTTTTACTTTTCCAAAATTCTGTAACTTCAATGTCTTTTATTTGATTAATTTTTTCAATAATATTTTCTCTCTCTGAATTTATTGAAAAACATTGATATGTAACAGCCACCCTATCCTTAATTCCAGCATAATTAATGTACTTTTCACTCGTGTGTAATCTTTTAGCTATTTCCTTTGATAAATCTAATGTGTTCCACATTCTTTTTTTTAAACAAACCCAGTATATCTTTCCTTCTTCTGTAATGGGTATTGGGTTGGAAGCTAAACTACCATTGCTTAATATTTCATCAACAATAAAATTTTCTGGTTCCTCTTTGATTTTGTAGGTCATTAATTGAATTAACGATGATATTTTTATAAACATTTTATGATATTTCTATTAGTGTGCTATGTTGCATAGTTGGTGGAAAAATGGTCGCAAAAAAGAGTAAAACTACAAAAGCAAAACCTGCAAAAAAGAAAAAATAATAACTAATTTATAATGTTCCCTTTATGGGAACATTTTTTTACTACAATTATATCTAATCACTTATACCTGCTTCATCTATACTGAATACAACTTCTCCTTCAGGCAAGCTTGGTGAATCAATCATTCTTGCAATTCTTTTAGCTAATTTACCTTTCCTTAAATAAATTCTAAACGTTGCATTGTGTGCCAAAACATGTCCACCAATTGGTGCAGTAGGATCACCAAATAATATATCTGGCCTATCCATAACTTGGTTGGTTATGTATACAGCGATATTGTATGTGTCAGCTAATTTTTGTAATTGATGTAAGTGTTTATTTAATTTCTGTTGTCTTTCACTTAATGCCCCTCTACCAGTATAATCACTTCTGAATTGTGACATCATTGAATCTACAACAATAAGTTTAATGTTATGTTTTTCAATTAATTCTTCTGCCTTATCTGCTAAAAGTATTTGGTGGTCCGAGTTAACTGCTTTAGCAACGAATATTCTTTTGAGCACTTTATCAGGGTCCAACCCCTTAGCTTTAGCCATGCTAACAACTCTTTCCGGTCTAAATGTTGATTCTGTATCTATGAATAAACAACCACCATCCAATCCTCCTTTTTCTTGAGGCAATTGAACATTAACTGAAAGTTGGAAACCCATTTGACTTTTACCACATGAGAATTTACCATAAAATTCTGTTATGGCTTGAGTTTCAACTCCTCCTCCTAATAAACCATCAAGTTCCGTTGAACCTGTTGTGATTTTAGCAATATTTTTCCTTCTTTCCAAAATTGCATCTGCTGTTTCAAAACCCATTTCAAGTGCATCTCTTGCTGCTGCAATTGTTTTTTTAGCTGTTTCAACACCAATCTCTGCCACTTCACTAAATTCGTGTGGTGATGCTGCAGCTATTTTTCTGAAATCTCCATAACCAGCTTTTCTTATTTTATCTGCGGTTACTTTTCCAATCCCTGGTAAATCTTCTAATTTTTTAGCTACTTTCTTTTTACCATCTTCTTCAATTTCTTCTTCAACTTCTAAATCCATTTCTTCTTCTTCTTCATCTATGATATTTTTTTTTGCCATTTTAACACCAACACAATAGTTATGTGCACCATAGCATTTTAAAATGTTCGTGTGGAATTTTCCAGTGTATATATTTTTGAAGGTGGAGTTATGAAGATACAAGTGGTAGGAGAAGGAGATTCGGATAGTGATATGGTTTTTGAGCGTTTAAATATACTGAAAAATGAAGGTAAAATTACTGGAAATTTAGAGTATATAACAAATGTGGGCCCGATAAGAGATAGAGGGTTATTTCATAACCTTGCTATTATTATAGATGATTTGTTTATGATTTCTTTAATCCCAGAAGAGGATGATGATTTAATTAGACAAATTGAGAAATATAAATAGTTTTATACTTTCCATTTTTAATTTACTTAATGCTTTTGAAAGAAGAACAGGTTCGTTACATCTCCGAAAGTAAAAATGAACCTCAATGGATGCTTGATATAAGGTTGGAAGCTTTAAGGTTATTCAATAAAACTAAAGTTCCGAAATGGCCGGTTCCAGATTTAAATGAACTTGATTTAAGTGAAATTTCCTTTTATTTGAAAAATGAAATAACAAGTAAAAAAAGTTGGGAAGAGGTTCCTTCAGAAATAAGGGAAATATATAACAAAATGAAAATTCCTGAAGCAGAACAAAAGTATTTAGCTGGTTCAGTTGTCCAACAAAATTCTGAAAGTGTGTATGAAAATATACGTAAAGAATACGAGAAAAAAGGAGTAATCTTCATGAGTTTAGATGAAGCACTTCAAAAACATCCTGATTTAGTTAAAAAATATTTTTCTAAATGTGTTTCAATTAACGATAATAAATATTCAATGTTACATTATGCTTTATGGAGTGGAGGTTCATTTTTTTACATTCCAAAAAATGTTAAATTAGATATGCCTGTTCAAGCATACTTTTACATGAAAGATAGAAAGGAAGGACAATTTGAACACACAATAATTGTTTGTGAAGAAGAAGCATCGGCACATTACTTGGAAGGGTGTTCAGCTCCACTTTACAATCAGAATTCAATTCATTCTGCAGTTGTTGAAGTTTTTGTTGGTAAAAATTCAAGAATGAAATACACAACAGTTCAAAATTGGAGTAAAAACATTTACAATCTCAATACTAAACGAGCAATTGTTAAAGAGAATGGTTTAATGGAATGGGTTGGCGGTTCACTTGGTTCAAAAGTTTCGCTTTTATATCCCTGTTCTATTTTAAGTGAACCAGGTGCGAAAGCAAATCATTTAACTATAACTTTATCTCCTTCAGGAACAATAAAAGAAGGTGGTGCTAAAGTAATTCACTTAGCACCAAATACACATTCAAATATTATTTCAAAAGGTATCTGTATAGGTGATGGTGTGGGTGTTTACAGGGGATTAGTTAAGATGGATAAAAAAGCTGTAAATTCAACATCAACAGTTAAATGTGATTCGTTAATGATTGGTGATAAATCTAAATCTTACACGTTCCCCTATTCCAAAATTCAAAATGTTAATTCAGTTAAATTTACTCACGAAGCAACAGCAGGTAGAATTTCACAGAAGCAGTTAGATTATTTAATGAGTAGGGGATTAACAGAACAAAATGCAATTATGCTTTTCATAACAGGTTTTATTAATCCTGTTGTAAATGAAATTCCACTTGAATATGTAGTTGAATTTAATAGGTTTATTAAATTGGAAATGGATAACGCGCAAGGATAAAAAAGTGATATTTATGAATAAATTAGAAATTAAAAATTTACATGTTTCCGTTGAGGATATGGTAATTGTTAATGGGGTTTCATTAACTATAAATGAAGGAGAAATTCATTTGATTTTAGGTAAAAACGGTTCAGGAAAATCTACTTTGGCTCAAGGGATTATGGGCATTTCAAATTATGAAACTAAAGGTTCTATCAAACTCAATGATGATGAAATTAGTGAAATTAAAATAAATGAAAGAGCTAAGAAAGGATTATTTTTACTTTTTCAAAATCCTGTTGAGTTGGATGGTGTTAAAAACCATGTTCTTTTAAGGCAAGGTTTACGTTCACATGGAAAAGAAAAGGAGTTAGTTGGATTTAAGGAAAAATACAAGGAAGTTTTAATGGAAACGGGTTTAAATGAAACGTTCGCTGAAAGGGATGTTAATGTTAATTTTTCCGGTGGTGAAAAAAAGAAAAATGAATTAACACAACTATTAATTCTGAAACCTAAATTTGCTTTAATTGATGAAATTGATTCAGGTTTAGATGTTGATTCGGTTAAGAATGTTTCTTCAATTATTGAAAAGTGTGCCAAGGAGGGTACAGGAATTTTATTGATTACACATAATCCTTCAATGATTAAACAAATACAATTTACGCAAGTTTATTTTATGGAAAATGGAAAGATAATTAACAAGGGAAAAGAGATTGTTGAAGAATTTGAAAAGAAAGGATTTAGTGTTCTTGAATAAGTGATAATATGAGTTTCAATTATCTTAAAAAAGGAATAGATTGTACGGAAGATGAAATTAAAGTTAAAAATGAAAATAAAGAATTTGTTGCTGTACAAGTTAAAGAGGATTCAAAAATTAAAATTGTTGTTGAAGAAAATTCAAATCTTTTATTCAGTGGGATTACACGGTTTAATGTAAATGATTTATTTTTTGATATTGAATTAAAAGAGAATTCAAAATTAGTTTTCACATTTAATTTTGGTTCAATTTCTGAGAAAAGTAAATTGAAAATTAATTTAAAATCCGCTAAAAATTCATTAGTGATTATAAATAATTTAATTGATGTTAAAGGTAAAGTTGATTTTGATTTGAAGGGACTAATAGAAGAAAATTGTGAGAGTGAATTTAATACTCTTTTAAGTACGGGAACAAGAGATGTAGATTCAAAAATTAAAATTAATATTGAACATAAAGGTTCAAATTCTAAAAATGAAATTAATTTAGCAGGGGTTATAAATTCAAAATCTAAATGTGATTTTGAAGGTGAAATTTATATTCCAGAAAATTTAGAAGAAGTAAATTCAAGTATGCAATCTAAATTTTTATGTTATGATGGTGCGGAAGTTAACACGCTTCCCGTTTTGAAAATTGAATCAAAGCACGTTAAAACTTCCCATGGTGTTTCTGTTATTAATGTCGATCCAAAACAAGTTGAATATTTGATGAGCAGAGGTTTAAATGAAGAGGAAGCAAATGAAGTTTTAAAAGTAGGTTCATTGGCAGGAATGCTTGATAAGATGGCCAATTCTTTCAAAAAGGCAGGTGTTATTGTTGGATAATGAAGAATTGATTGAACTTTATAATAACCCTAAAAATAAGGGAATAGTTAAAGATGGAATTAGTGGGGATTATAACAATGAATCATGTGGGGATTATGTTAATATTTCACTTCTAATTGAAAAAGGAATAGTAAAAGAAGCTAAATTTGATGGGGAGGGATGTTCACTTTCAATGGTAACGGCCGATCTTTTATGTGAATATATAAAAAATAAAGAAATAGAAGAAATAAAAAAAATAGATTACAATACGCTGATTAAAATTTTGGGTTTTACACCTTCAATCGGCCGTGTTAATTGTGTACGTTCTTCATTAAATGCACTTGAAAATGTTTTGAGTGGTGTTTAATTTTTTCCACTCTCCCATAATTTTAGAAAGGTTTATATACAATTATTTTTCGAATCAGATTATGATTTCAAAGTTTAAACAATTACATAAAGTTGATAATTCACAGGAAAATGAAATGTTAAAAGAAAATTTAAGAACTGTTGCAATTAATTTACATGCTAAATTAGGTATGGATAATATTCTCTTAACAAAGGAAGATGTTAGATTACTTTATGATGTTGATGATGTTCATAGGTATTTACCTTCTTATTATAAATCAATATTTCAAGAATTTAGGACGATTAATGTGGAAGATAACGCACAGAAAAATGCATATTCAAGAGCATTTGGTATTGGTATTTCTAAAGAAATTCAAGATTTGCCAACCACTAAAAAAACATTAGCTTATGCATTAGATTGTAATGAAGATGAAGTTTTAATGAATAATGAAGATTTAAATTCTAAAAAGAAAGTATATTATGATCCTTCCAAATTTTCTTATTATTATAAAAATCCTCATTTGAATTTGTATGGAAGTGAAAGTGATAAATCTCTTTTGAATTCTTATTTCATTCTAGAATTAAACAATTTAATGGGAATTAATCTTCCTGAAGTTGTTTTGAATGAATTTTACTTAAATCTAAATTCAATAGATGAAGATATTATTTTACCTCAAAGAGTAAATGGTAATTGTACTATCAATTTGAAATCAGCAAACTCAATTAAATGTTCAGAATATATAGGCGGAACTTTAGATTTAAGGAATTTAGAAGAAGTAGGGACATTAATTCTACCGGAATTTGTTAGGCAATCTATAAATTTGGATAATTTGAAACGTTATGATAAGATATTTTTACCGGTATTTATGGGTGAGTTTTCATCACAAAAACCAGAGATTAGAATGAGTGCTTTAGATAATAAAATTAAGAAAAGGTTAAGAGAGGAAAATCCTCATTTGATTATAATTTAATTTTTTTATTTTATAGCAAACTTTATATACAATTATATTATCTAAAAAGAAACATGACTAATATTTTTGTTAACAAAGGTGTAATTTCAAGTAATGCTGAATTGAAAGAACATGATGTTAGAGGATTCAAATTAACAATAAAGGCGAACAAGTTTCTATTTTTTAAACCTAAATATGAAGTTATTTTTTATGATCAACATGATACTGAAAAAGAATATCATGATGAAGGTAAAATGAAAAGTGTAATTAAAAATTTGTTAAAAAATAATGAACCTGAAATGGCCATTTCATTACTTTTTGTTGGTGCTGCATTGAAAGACGTGAGAGGCATGAGAAAAGGTAGGAAAATTATTATAGATAAGATAGGTAATTTTGATTATAATTTATTATTAAAGAATTGCAAATTTGATTATACTATATTATAATGTTTCAGTGTACTGAAACATTTTCCCTTATTTTCTTTCAGTGTACTGAAACATTTATATTATTTCAGTATATAATATTTATGTGATGTAATGCTTAGCAAAGAAAAAATTCTTGAAGTATTAATAGATTGGAATTATTGGGACAAGGAATTTAAAGAAATAATTAATAGGCCCAAGTATGATTTTCTTTTAGAGGAACATAGAAAAAGTAATAAACCAATCTTTTTAGTTGGTATGAGAAGAGTAGGTAAAACATTTTGTCTTTTAAATGAAATGAATAATTTGAATTTAAATAATAAAAAACAAATTTTGTATGTTAATTTTGAGGATAATAGATTTGAAGGTAATCTAAATGCAGAATTATTAGATCAGATTATTGAAACCTATAGACTTTACATAAACAATAATGAAGAAATTTTTTTGTTTTTGGATGAGATTCAGAATATAAAAGGTTGGGAAAAGTGGGTTCGTACTAATTATGACTTAAAAAAAATTAACAAAATGTATATTACTGGTTCTTCTGCTAAATTATTAAGTAAAGAAATTGCTACAGCAATTTCTGGAAGATATTTAAAAATAAAGGTTTTTCCTCTTTCTTTTAAAGAATTCTTAATATTTAACGGAATTATTTTGGAAGATGAAATTACCTTAATAAGTAATAAAAATAAATATTTGGAAAGATTTATAGAATATTTACAAGTAGGTGGTTTTCCTGAAATTGTTATGGAAAAAGATAATTTCTTAAGAAAACAAATTCTTGAATCTTATTTTGATACTCTTATATACAAGGATATTGTTGCAAGATATAATCTTAAGGATAGTTCTAAGATAAAAAAAATTCTAAAATTTCTTTTATCTAATGATACAAAAAAATCTAATATAAATTCTATAGCGAAAGCGACAGGTATGAGTTATAACACTGTCGAAGAATATATTTCTTTTTTCAAAGAGATTTTTTTAATTTCTGAAATTTTTGAATATAATTACTCTTTAAAGAAACAATATAAAAAAGACATTAAGTATTATTGTAACGATTTATCATTTGTTAATTCTTACTCCTTTAATTTTAGTGAAAATAAAGGAAGAGTTTTGGAAAATGTCGTGTTAAACCAAATCTTAAGAGAAGGAAATGAAGTTTATTATTTTTCTGATGGTTCGAATGAATGTGATTTTGTTATTCAAAGTAAAAAAACACCTAAAAAAGTAATACAAGTTTGTTATGATTTAAATGAAGATAATAAAGAAAGAGAATTACAAGGACTTATTGTTGCATTAAATGAATTTAATTTAAAAGAAGGGTTACTTCTTACTTTTGATGAAGAAGATGAATTTGAACATCAAGGAAAAAAAATAATAATTAAACCTGTTTGGAAATGGTTGTTAAAAAATGAGTTATAAATATAAAAGAGCCAACAGCAGTGTGCATTCCCATTCGAAGAACAGTACCAGCAACACCGTGAAGAAGCTTAACTTCCGGGTTCGGTAAGAGTCCGGGTGTTTCCTTCAACCTATGGCCGTTAGCAACTATCTTAAATCATGGAATATTTATAAATCTATTGTTTTTAAGATATTACTAAGATATAAAAAGCTTCTGCTTTTTAAAAATAACTACAAGGATGTAAGGTGGATTTCTTGAAAGCTAAGACAAATATAAATATAGATACAAATTCTGAGATAAAATCAGTTGCTGATGTTAAAGAAGATAAAATAGAGGCAATTGAGAATGATGTGGTTAGTGACATAAACGAAGAATTCAAAAACTCAGAGACCTCTGTTGAAGAGAAGAAGGATAATGTTGTAGATGATAAAGGGAAAACAAATGTTTTCAATGATTTAACTCAATCTATGCGCGATAAGAGAAGTTCTTTACTATCAAAGATAGATGAAATTAAGAACCTTAGAGAAAAGTTAAAAAATCTAAACAGGACTGGTGTCCGTGCTCTTGAGAAGAAAAAGGAAAGATTAGAATTTAGAATTTCCACTGAAGCTATAACCTTAGATAAAGAAAGAGTATTAATGAAAGAAGTTAAATCCTTAAATGATGAAATTAAAGCAGCTTCTATTTCTTCAGATAGTAGAAGAGATGTGGTAAAAAGAATTAAAGAACTGGATGGAGAAATTGAAATTTTAAAAAATGAATTAGATGAGATGAAATTAACACTTATCAATTTAAGAGAAGAAAGAAAGAAAAGAAAACAGATAATTAAGAAAAAGAAGGAAGCAAGAGAGGCCCGTGCAGCAAGAGGAGAAAGAGGCGACAGGCCAAGAAGAAGACCAGAAGGTAGAGCTCCAACTGAAGAAGAAATGTTCGTTAGTTTGGAAGATATCGTGGTCATTAACAAAAAATAGTTTTCTTTTTTTATTTTTATTTTATTTTATATTCTTTTATATACTATTAATATATAATGCGTTCCTTTCTTTTAGATGTTGTTCCTTTGAATGACACTAATCATGCAGTTTCAATAAGTTCTATACAGTTAATTCTAAGGGAAGATGATAACAAAATATATTTCAAAAAAGTTGACTTCTCACCTTTCTTTTATTTTGAGGCCGAAGAATTTCCAGAAATTGTAAGGGGGACTCCACAAATTAAAAAAATTGAAAAGGCAATTAAAAAAATTAATAATGTTGAAAAGGAATTATGGAAAGTTACTTGTTATGCACAAGAAGATTTAAAGAAATTGGCGGAACTTTTATTTCCCTTTGGTAGATGTTATGAATTTGATGTTTCATATGTTAAGAGATTTCTTTCAGAGATGGATGTTAATGTTTTCACTTATTTGATTTATGAGGATTTGGAAGATGATTTCATTCAAATAAAATTGTGTGAAGAAGCTCAGTATAATTTAAACTCTCTTGCTGTGGATATTGAGACATACAATCCAGGGGGAAATTCCAATTCAAGAGAAGATCCAATTTTAATGATAAGTTATAGTGATGGTGAAGATTCTAAAGTTATAACTTATAGAAAATCAGATTCAAAAAATTCAATTGTTGTTGCAGATGAAAAGGAAATGATTGAAGAGTTGAAGAAAGTTATAAGAACTAAAAGTATTGACGTGATTTATGGTTATAATTCTGCACAATTTGATTTTCCTTACATAAGAGAAAGGGCAAAAAGAAATAATGTTAATTTAAATATAGGAAGAGACAATTCGGAAATGTTTATAACTAACAGAGGTATGATACCATCAATTTTAATTGCGGGCAGGATTCATGCGGATGTTTATCAGATGGTATTTTTCCTTGCGCGTATAGGTGCGTTGAAGAGTAACACTTATACATTATATGACATTTATTCTGAAACTTTTGGTATAAATAAAAAAATGGTTAACAAAAACGAAATCTGGAAAATGTGGGATTCCCGTGAATTGAGGGGAGATTTAATTGATTATTGTTTGGAAGATTCACTTGCAACACATAAGTTAGGTGAGAAATTCCTTCCCATTTTTGTTGAACTTGCTAAAATAGTTAACCTTTCACTTAAAGATACATTGATTTCTACTACTGGACAAATGGTTGAAAGTTATATAATTGATGAAGCTATAAAAAGAAATTTTATTATACCAACAAGACCAACCGGTGCGGAACTTTATGCACGTGATAATTCACCCATTGAAGGTGCGTATGTTAAGGTTCCTGATCCTGGTGTTTACAATAATATTGCAGTTTTTGATTTTAGAAGTTTATATCCGAGTATAATTGTTTCTCATAACATTTCCCCAGATACTTTTAATTGTTCTTGTTGTTCAGAAGAAGAAAGTTTCATTTCCCCAGAAGGCCACAGGTTTTGTAAAAAGAAAAAAGGTTTAATTCCTGAAATATTAAGAAAAATATTAATTCACAGAAAAAATTTGAAAATACAACTTAAATCTCTTGATAAGAACAGTGAAGAGTACGTTTACACTTACGCGAGGCAATATGCTTTCAAAATTTTAGCTAATTCATTTTATGGAATGTTAGGTTATGTTAGAGCGAGATGGTATTGTAAGGAATGTGCGGCCGCAACAACGGCATGGGAAAGGTTTTTCATTAAAGATGTAATAAAAACATTTGAAGGTAATGGGTACAATGTATTATACTCAGATACAGATTCAATTTTTGTTTTAATGGAAAATAAAAGTAAAGAGGAAATAATTTCATTGGTTGATATAGTTAACAAAGAGTTGCCTGAAGAAATGGAACTTGAACTTGAAGATTTTTATAAGAGGGGATTATTTGTTTCAAAGAGGGGGGAAGGTAAAGGTGGTGCCAAAAAGAAATATGCACTTCTAAGTGAATCAGGTTCAATTAAAATTAAAGGTTTTGAACTTGTAAGAAGGGATTGGTCTGGTATTGCTCGTAAAACTCAAAAGGAAATATTGGAAATAATTTTAAGGGAAGGGGACATTGATAAGGCGGTTGCTGTAGTTCAAAAAACCATTGAAAGAATAAGAGAAGGTAAGGTAAAAAAGAAAGATTTAATCATTAACACAGTTTTACGTAAAAAGTTGGATGAATACAAGAGTATAAGTCCGGAAGTTTCAGCTTCAAAGAAAGCTATAGCGAGAGGTATGAAAATTAAGGAAGGGCAAATGATAAGGTATATTATAACTTCTAAAGGTGATTCTACCTCTGAAAAAGCCGAACTTGTAGATTTTGTTAAAGAAAAAGATTATGATGTTGATTATTATATTGATAAACAAATAATTCCTGCCGTTGAAAAAATATTAGGGGAATTGGGTTATGATTCAAGTTTAATCAAATCGGGTAAAAAGCAATCTGGTTTGGAAGGTTGGTTTTAAGGAACTTAAAATAGTAATAGAAAGTTTTATAAGTTTAATTCTTTTAAATTCATTACTTCTATTCATCTGGTGATATTTTGACTAAAGCTAAATCTAAAACTGAAACTAAAAAAACCGTTAAGGAAATTAAGCCCAAAACGACGGAAAAAGCAAAAAAAGTTGAACCTAAACAAAAAACAAAAACTGCTGTTAAATCAGTAAAATCTAAACCTGTTTCTAAAGGTAAAAAGAAAGTGGTTGAAGAAAAAGTTCACTTTCTTGTTTCTTCACATGTTCTTGTTCCAAAACATGAAATTGTACCAGATTCTGAGGTACCTTCAATTTTGAAAATGTATAATCTTGAGAATAAATCACATTTGCCTAAGATTTTATCGGATGATGCAGTTATTAAGGAGATAGGTGCTAAAATTGGTAACGTTATAAGGATATATAGAAAAGAACCTACTGGTGATTGTTTATACTACCGTGTAGTTGTTTAAAAATGGTGTAATTATGAAAGAGCTTTTAACTGCATATCTTAAGTCTAACCCCCCTGCCTCTCAACACATCGATTCTTTCAATAGATTTATTGAGATGGGTATTAAAGAAGTTATTCGTTCCATAGGTGAAATTGAACCTGGTATTGAAGGTTATTCATTTAAACTTGGTAACATTAGAATTGAAAAACCTATGGTTCAAGAAGCTGATGGTTCAAGGAGGAATATAACTCCCCTTGAAGCACGTTTAAGAAATTTAACTTATTCTTCTCCAATTTACTTGGACATTTTCCCAAAAATTAATGGTATTGAAAGGGATCCAGAACAGGTCTTCATAGGTGAATTGCCAATTATGGTAAAATCAAAAGCATGTCACCTTTACGGATTAGGTAAAAATGAATTACTTGATTTAGGTGAAGACCCAATTGACCCTGGAGGATATTTTATAGTTAATGGAACTGAAAAGGTTTTGATAAGTTTAGAGGATTTAGTTCCAAACAGAAACATTGTTACAAAGGATAAAGATAAGGGAACTACTATTTCAAAAGTTTTCTCTACACGTTTCGGTTTCAGGGCAAGGTGTAGTGTTGAACGTTCAAAGGATGGTAAATATGTTGTCAATTTCCCTTCCGCTCCTCAAGGATTGCCTATAATTGCTTTCTTCAGGTCATTAGGTTTAATTAAAGATGATGACATAATGAGAGTTTTCTCAAAAGATCCAATTATAATGTCCGATTTGCTTTACAATTTAGAATTAGATGAGACAAAAGAGTATGATGAGGCGGTGGATTACATAGGTAGAAAAGCTGCTCCAGGACAAACTAAAGAGTTCAGGACCAAAAGAACTGAAATTTTACTTGATACTTATTTGTTACCTCATTTAGGCAGTGAGCCGGATATGAGAATGAGGAAAGCTATTTATTTAATTAAAATGATGGAGAAGGCAACATTAGTTCATTTCGGTAAAATCAAGCAAGATGATAGAGATCATTACATGAACAAGAGAGTTAAACTTTCCGGTGAATTGATGACTGAATTGTTCAGGTATGCATTCCAATTTTTAATTAAAGATGTAACTTATCAAGTTGAAAGAAGTGTTGCACGTGGTAGAAGGATAAGTGCAAGAACGGCTATTAGACCGGATGCATTAAGTGAACGTATAAGGTATGCTTTAGCAACAGGTAATTGGATTGCCGGACAAACGGGTGTTTCACAGATGCTTGATAGAACAACTTTCATTGCAACAAATTCACATTTGAAAAGGTTGATTTCACCTTTAAGTAGGAGACACCCTCACTTTAAAGCTCGTGATTTACATGGTACTCATTGGGGTAAAATCTGTATAGGTGAAACTCCGGAAGGTACTTCATGTTCTTTGGTTAAAAACTATGCACTTTTCGCAGATGTTTCTTTACCAACTCCAGCAACTGAAGACGGTGCAATTATTAGAGCTTTAAGACAAGAGGGAGTTAAAGAATAAAATAGGTGCTAATATGAAAACTAAAAAAGAAAAAATTAAAAGTTCAGAAGTTGAATCTACTGTTTATTTGAATGGTATTTATATGGGTACCGTGATTAATGGTGAAAAGTTAGTTTCTTCATTGGTTGAAAAGAGGAGAAAAGGGGATTTGACGTATAACATGAACGCTTCATTTGATAATATGACTAATGAAGTGTTTATTAACACCAGTGGAGGTAGAGTTAGAAGGCCTTACGTTATAATTAAAGATGGTAAATCTTTATTTACTAAAGAACATGCAGATAAGTTAAATTCAGGAGACATTGTTTGGAATGATTTAATTAATGAAGGTATAATTGAATATTTAGATGTGGAAGAAGAGGATAGGTCAGCGTACATTGCTGCTTTTGAAAATGAAATTAAACCTGGACATACACATTTAGAAATGGATAATTCAAGTATTGCAGGGTATGTAGTTTCAGCATTACCTTTCCAGCATCACAATTCATCACCACGTTTAAGTATGGCCTCATCGATGGCTAAACAATCTTTAGGATTATATTCTGTTAATTTCAATTACAGGATGGATTCAAGGGCTTATTTACAATTTTATCCTCAAGTTCCTATGGTTCAAACCAGTTCTTACACTGCATTGAATTATGATAAAAGACCAGCAGGACAAAACTTTGTGGTTGCAATTTTGAGTTATCAAGGTTACAACATGAGTGATGCTCTTGTTTTGAATAAAAGTTCAATTGATAGAGGATTAGGAAGATCTGTTTATTATAAAACATTTGAAACCGAAGAGAGAAGATACCCTGGTGGCCAGAAAGATAAGTTGATGACACCTACACCTAATATTATGGGTTACCGTGAAGAGGAACTTTATAGAAATTTAGATGAAGATGGTATTATTTTCCCTGAAGTGGAGATTAATTCAAAAGATGTATTAATAGGTAAAGTGTCACCACCGAGGTTTATGGAAGAAGTTGCAACCTTCGGTATTGCGGAAGAAAAGAGAAGAGAAAATTCTATAACTGCAAAGGGAAGTGATACTGCAATTGTTGACAGCGTTATGATAACTGAGAGTTTAGCTGGTAACAAGTTAGTTAAAGTTAAACTACGTAAGCTTAACATTCCAGAAGTGGGTGATAAGTTTGCTTCAAGGCACGGGCAGAAAGGTGTTGTAAGTTACATTTCACCACAGGAAGATTTTCCATTTACAAAAGATGGTATAATTCCTGATTTGATTATTAATCCGCACTCCATTCCAAGTCGTATGACCGCAGGACACATTTTAGAAATGCTTGGCGGTAAAGTGGGTGCGTTGAATGGAAGAATTATTAACGGTTCTATGTTTGATTCTGAAAAGGAGGAAGATTTACGTGAAGCACTTAAATCTTATGGGTTCCAAGATGGTGGTGAGGAGATTCTTTACGATGGAGTTACCGGTAGAAAGATTAAGGCAACAATATTTATAGGGGTAATTTATTACCAGAGGTTACATCATTTAGTTTCAAATAAAATGCACGTTAGAAGTAGGGGACCAATCCAATTGTTAACACATCAACCAACTGAAGGTAAAGCACGTGAAGGTGGTTTAAGGTTCGGTGAAATGGAAAGAGATTGTTTAATCGGACATGGTGCAACGCAATTAATTAAGGAAAGGTTACTTGAAGAGAGTGATAAAACAACAGTTTATATCTGTGATAATTGTGGTTCACTTGGTGTGCAAGATCATGTTAAGCGTAAAGTTATTTGCCCCGTTTGTAAGAGCGGTAGGATGGAACGTGTTGAAATAAGTTATGCGTTCAAGCTTTTACTTGATGAAATTAAATCATTGGGTATATTCCCACGTTTGAGAACTGGGGATAAGAAATAGAGAGGGGATTATATGGTAGAATT
>CAYOAB010000003.1:4717-29166 GCA_964401875.1 Microcaldota archaeon | reverse complement strand
CTTCATTATATCGTAGTGATGGTACTGCAGTTGGTGGTGAATTTACAACAAATTATTCAAAGGGTACTCATGCGTATTCATTTAATGGTGTTGATGAATATATTACAACCGATTCTGCTTCAGCACTTAATATTGAAAGAGATATGACAATTAGTGCATGGGTTTATTCGCATGATAATGTTAATGATTCCATAGTAGCAGGTAAAATTTATTACAATAATGATTGGGATAATGGAGGTTATCTTTTAAGGCATATGAAAGATGCATGGGAATTTAATGTAGCAAATAATCAATGGGGTTATATTAAATCAGATGATTCCATAGTACCTAATACTTGGCAACATATTGTAGGGGTCTATGAAGATGGAGAATTATATTTGTACATTGATGGAGTTTTAAATGAAGAAACTTATGGAAGTGGAAGTATACCAAGTTCAATTAGAATAGTAGATAATAATTTTGGTATTGGGTATGTTGATGAAAAAGGTTCATTAAGTGCTGAATACTTTGATGGAAAAATAGATGAAGTTGCAGTATGGAACAGAGCTTTAAGTGCGGAAGAAATATTAGCATTGTATGAAACTACAAGTAATATAATAAGTGCATCTTCTGATAATCATAGCGATGTTGAAAAGAATACAGTTAATACTTTTTCGTTTGAATTACCAGAAAATAATTATAATTGGTATATTGAATGTACTGATAATTATAACGAAAGTTTAATTTCTGAAACAAGAACATTGATTGTTAACCAAACAATCCCTTCTTCTTCCTCTCGTGGTTCAAGTTCGAAGGAAAAATTAAACTGGGATTATGAATTTGATTGTGAAACGGGTTTAATTACAATTATAACAGAAAAAGATATAGAAGTAAGGTTAATGAACGTTGATGATTATTCTACATATAAAGGAACAACAAATTCAAAAGGTTTATTACAATTCACTTTAACAAGTGATGGTCCTTACAATATATACACAAGTTCAACAACTGGATATTCTGCGTTAAATGATGAGTTTAGTGTAGAATTTTGTAAACCCGTTCAAGAAATTCCAAATGATGAAGATGATGAAATAATAGTAGTAAATGAAACAAATGAAACGGAAGATGAAATTATAATTCCAGTTGTTGAAGAGGACCAAACTGAATTAGAAAATTTAATTTTATTAGCCGAAAGTGAATTGAATGAAGCATTAAATCAAAATAAAGATGTAAGTGATGCGCAACAAAAATTAAAAGAAGCAAAAGATGCATTCAATTCTGGGAATTATGAATTGGCAGAACAATTAACAAATGAGGCACTTGAAATTATATATAATGCCGAAGCACAAATCCCTGAAAAGAATGAAACTGGGATTGAAGGTAACCAAACTGAAATTCCAACTGAACAAACGAGTGAAGGTTTTGATTGGTCATTATTTATTATTGGTTTAATTCTTTTGATTTTGCTTTATTTTGGTTATAAATATATTAATAAATCTAAACACTAATTTTTCTATTTTTTATTTTATGAAGTCGTAATTTTGAATATTTTAAATGTATGTTAAACTAAAAAAATGTGCTCATTTGTCCTTCGTCCAAATGGCAACTTCTTTTTGCTCTGCCCTTTTCCCACTCCATGGAGTTTTACTCCTGGATATGGTAAATGTCGCAAATCTACGATTTACGAGCATCCCACAAATCTTTGATTTGTGAGAAGCGTCAACGTAAAATTTAAATGCAAAAAAAGTGATTGAACCTGATTAAATAATGTAAAAAACGCCCAGGGCAGGTGCTCATTTGTCCTTCGGCCAAATGGCAACTTCTTTTTGCTTTGCCCTTTTCCCACTCCATGGAGTTTTACTCCTGGACATGGTAAATGTCGCAAATCTACGATTTACGAGCATCCCACAAATCTTTGATTTGTGAGAAGCGTCAACGTAAAATTTAAATGCAAAAAAAGTGATTGAACCTGATTAAATAATGTAAAAAACGCCCAGGGCAGGGATTGAACCTGCGACCTTCCGATTTCAATACTTGATGAATATTCTACTTCACCTTAGAGGGGTGGGGCAGAACACACGGGGAGGGGAAACTTCTTTGATTCCGAAGGAATCTAAGATCTCTTTCGGCTTCGCCGAAATAAGATCCCCTCCGCAGTGTAACAGTCGGACGCTCTACCGCTAAGCTACCTAGGCCTAATATATACCATGTATTCACACGGAATATATGTATTTTTTAATAAGAAAACCTTTATAAGTTAATCGTTAAAAATAAAAAAAATAAAATTAATTATTTAGATATATTCAGATATTTGAGGAATGCATCCATGTTAGGTTCCCTGTTAAGAAATTCTCTTAACAATTCCATTCCATCTTTCATGTTCCCTTGGGCCAAAATTGTATTTCTAAATCTTATTCCCGTTGTTTGATTTGTAACTCCATATTTTTCAAATTCAGAATAACAATCAAAAGCATACACCTCAGACCAAATGTAACTATAATATGCTGCGTCATACCCGGCCATTAAATGTCCGAAACTTGAAGGGTAATTATTTCCTTCAACGAGTGGAATTCCTACTAATTCTTTAAACTCTTTATTATACAATTCAGTTGTGTTAAGTGAAGTGTTTTCTGTGGTGTGTATAATCAAATCAAATTCAGTTTGTGCTAATCTTTGAGCGTAGGTGTATCCCAATCCCAATTTACGTGTCATTATAATTTTATCACGAATTTCAGATGGTATTTTCTGCGAACTGTTAAGATAATGCCCTGAAACTGCATCAATAACTTTTGGGTCCCATGCCCACTTTTCAATTGTTTGTGATGGTGTTTCAACAAAGTCCCATGCAACATTAGTTCCCGCTAAACTTGAATATGGTGCAGTTGATAATGAATTATGTAATGTGTGCCCTAACTCATGGAACAAATTCACAACTTCACTATGTGTTAAAAGTGCAGGTTTATTTTCAGTTGGTGGATTTTTATTTGCCACAATTGCAGTAATGGGGATTGTATGTGTTCCATTAACATCTCTTCCCACTACTAAAGGAAACATAGCTTCATGATTATATTTCCCTTCTCTTGGAAACAAATCAAAATATATATATGCAATAGTTTCATTTGAAACGCTATCCATAGCACGATAAAGTTTAACATCCGGTGCCCATACTTTAGCTTCTTTAACTTCCTGGAAACTTACATTAAACACTTCCGAATAAATTGAAAACATTCCATTTAAAACCGATTCAAGTGGGAAATATTCACGTATTTCATCATTATTTAATGAATATTTTTCTTTCTTTAATTGTGTTTCAATATATTTTACGTCCCACACATCAACACTTGTAGCGTTAGGGTCAAATGTTTTCTTAAATTCTAAATACTTTTCTAAATCTTTTCTACTACTCTCCATAAGTGCCGGTTTAAGTTCAGTAATAAACTTTTCAATTGTGCTTGCGTTCTTTGCCATCCTTATACTTGTTTTATAATCTGCCCAAGATTGAAAACCTAATTCCTGTGCAATTTTTCTTCTTAAATCAATAGCTTCTTCCAATAAACGTTTATTTTCTTTCGGAGAACCAAGATTATTGAACGCCAAATTCATTCTTTTACGTGTTTCAGAACTTTTCACGTTTTCCATCACAGCATAATAATCAGGATATTTCATCGTGATTATAAATTTTCCATTAATATTTTTCTCAAGACGATTAAGGAAATCTTGTGGTGCTCCATCGAGTTCTTCTAATGTGAATTCAATTGTCTTGTTATCTTGGTTAAGGTTATTACTAAATTTCAATTCAAGTGATGCCAATTCCTGTTTCATTTTCCTTACCAAATCAAGCTTTTCATCAGGTAAATTAAGTCCGTTCCATTCTAAATATTCTATTGTAACATCATATAAACGAGATTCATTTTCATTAGTTGGAACGAAATCTTTAAGTGCATAATAAATGTCTTTACGTGTTGTTATCTCGGTATTAAAAATCCAAATTTTTTCTTCACATGCAGAACCTTCTGCTGCAATAACCGGGTCTGGATGAACATATCCCGCAAAGTAAAGTGAAGCGGTTTCTATGTTAAATTGTGTTAATGCTTCTTCATAATCAATTAATGTTTTATTTCTCTGTCCTACAGGTCTTGAAGCTATTTCATTTAAAGTTTGATTAACTTTTTCTATTGCTTTATCACAAAGTAAAGTAATTTCCCCTGGTTTAAATGATGTTTTTAAAGGTTCCAAATCAACATCTGATGCATTTGCAGTTTTACAGAGTGATTCATCAGTCACTTTAGTGCCGTCAGGACATATAATTTCCGTTTGTTTATTTTGAACACATCCAAATAGGAAAAAGCCAGTTATCATTAACATAGTTATTAAGTAGTATTTAAGTTCCATACTTTTCTTTTATCGCCAATTATTTAATAGATATGTTTAACAATATGGTGATACCTTTAAACGATATTACGTCCCAATATATATAAGGGAGCTTGATAAAATGTCTAAATATACAAAAATATGTCCTATTTGTCATCTAAGGACCGGGATGAACCACGAACTTACAAGTTGTGCAAAGGGAATTAATTGGATTTGTGTTAATAATTCAGAACACAAATTTACATTAGATAAACAAGGATTTCTAAAAATTTAATTCCTTTTTTTTATTAAAAAATAAAAGAAAATTATTCCAATTTCTTTTTAAGTTTAGCTAATTCTTCGTGAATTGCCGGATTACGTTTTAACGGATCCATTCTAACCTTTTCCTCAAGCTCTGTAATTTTACGTTTTAAATTTTGTACTTGTTTACCAAGATCTTTTTTACTTTTTCCCATGATTAAAATAAGTGGTTTAACCTTTTTAACGTTTATTGTTAATTTCATATTATGTTTAACAATAACTATAATTTCATAAAACCCGGTCTTGCTGCCGGATTGGTAATGCTTGTGGCCATGATAATTGTCAGTTATGGTTTTTCAATGGTTTTTCCTCAGATTCAACAAGAGTATTCAACACAGATGTACAGGTCTGCAGAGGATCCGCTCATGTTAGTATTCCTTTTATACCCTTTTGTTTTAGGTTTAATCATGTCCTGGATTTGGGATAAAACTTCTTTGATTATGAAAGGTGATAATTTAACTAAAGTCGTTAATTTCACATTAGCGTACTTTGTAATTACACAAATACCTGGGATGTTTGTAACATACACTTCCATGAATGTTACCCTTCTAATGATAATGAGTTGGATGTTTTCAAATTTAATACAAGTTTTATTTGGTAGTTATCTAATCTCTAAAATGAACAAAAAGAAAGTTTCCATTTTCTAATTTTTACCTTTATAAACATTTTTTTCTTTAATATGGAACATGAGTTTTGTTCAAGATGTTAAGGGTTTTTTTTCCAATCCTTTCAATAGAAATTTAGCTATTGTATTACTTTTATTAGGTGGACTTGTTTATATTATAGGCGGAGAAGACGGTAATGTAATTGATTTTAACAAAGATAAAAATAATGAAACTATTGAACCCTTCGTTTACTTTTTCCACTATCCTGGATGTCCTTACTGTCATGAACAAGATGTTACTTTAAATCCTGTCCTTGAAGAAAAATATAAAATAAAAATACAAAAGTATAATGTCCAAACAAGTGAAGGGAATAAAATATTTCAAGAATTTGCTCAAAAGCACGATTTACAAGCAGTTGTTCCATTAACTATAGTGGGCAATTATTCTTTTACAGGTTATAATGAAAATATAGGTCAAGAGATAGATTATGCAATTCAAAGATATTTAGAAACAGGTGGTTGTGAAAATATTGATAACCATTGTGTTATTCCAGATGAAGATACAAATAGATTTATTTACGATTTACCTTTTCTTGGTGAAACAGATTTACTTTCACTTTCACTTCCAATTCTAGCAATAACGATTGGTTTAGTAGATGGTTTTAATCCCTGTGCGATGTGGGTATTAGTGTACTTGATTTCAGTTGTGATTATATTGGATGATAAAAAGAAAATCTGGTTAATTGTAGGTACCTTTGTACTTGTATCTGGTATACTTTACTTTTTATTCATGACTGCGTGGTTAAATTTATTTTTAATTGTAGGTTTCATTAGGCCATTAACTATTTTGATTGGTATGGTTGCACTTGGTGGGGCAATAATTAACCTTAAAGATTTTTATGAGAGTAAAGGTGGCCCAATAACTTGTAAGGTTACCAGTGCCGATGACAAAACTAAAACAATGGGAAGTATAGATGAATTGGTTAATATGCCTATTACCATTTCAACATTTATAGCAATAGTTATACTTGCTTTTGTTGTCAATTCAGTTGAATTTGTATGCTCTGCAGCACTTCCAGCGGTTTTTACACAAATTTTAGCGTTAAGTTCACTTTCTTTCATTGAATATTATGGTTATATTTTACTTTATGTTTTAGCTTTCATGTTTGATGATTTAATCATATTTGGAACAGTGGCATTTGCTGTAACTTATGGAGGGTTAGGGGATAAATATGCAGTGGCATGTAAATTAATAGGAGGAATTATACTTCTATTAATGGGTATAATGTTACTCTTCTTCCCAGGTCTTTTACACTAATTTTTATATTTTTTATCAAAAAGGTTTATATATCTCTTCTTGTTTGAATATTAATGATATATATGGATAACTCTGAAACAAATCAAGATCAATCAGAATATAATATAGATGACATATTAAAGGTGCAGGAAACAATTGATGTTTATAGGAAAACACCGCTTATAAGAACAACACTTCTCGGTTCCATTATTTATGAAGCGGGTAACATGTTTTATCATTTTATTGCACAAAAGAATTCTTTAACTAGTTATGTCAATGATAATATTAATTTTTTCAATAACTCCATAGTTCCCACACTAAAAGAGATGGGTAATTATACTTATGAGAATACAGGTTTAAGTGTTTTAATAGCAAGTGGTATTGGTTTTGGATGGTATTTGTTAGAAAAAGGAAGAAATTTAATTCCCCAAAATACAATTCAAGAAATTCCAATAAAATCTGATAAATTAGAAGTTGTTAAAGAACTTAATTATGAGTTAGATAAAAAACATTATTTCTTTCAAGATAAAATTCAACATTATGTTAATAAATATGCAAAACCTTTCGTTTATGGTTTCATGGCCATATCTGCCGGGGTTACTACAATAGGTGGAACTTATGGTTCATTCATAAAAAATGGTTTGAATGTATTTAAAAATTTCCCACAAGTTGTAGATAGTTACTCAGGATTTCTTTTAACTGCTGGAGTTGGTGTAGGTTTCTTTTCTTTAAGAAAATTTAGTGAATATGCTATGAACATAGGTAGAGGATTTTATGAAAAATATTTATTTGTTGAAAATAAAGTTACTTCATTAAATGAAGAAAAACAAGTTTTATATAAAACTTCTGAACAAGCAAAACAAGTAAAATATGTTGATATTAATAGGATACCCCGATCAGAACAAGTTAAATATCTTGAGAATTTAGTTAAAACTAAAAATAATATCTCAAAAAGAAGTACAAATAAAAATTAATTTTTCTTATTTTATTTATGGATTGGAATTTAATTAAAACAATATGTATTGTAGGTTTATCTCCCAATGAAGAAAGAGATAGTAATAAAGTAGCAAAATATTTCATAGGTAAAGGTCATAAAATTGTACCACTTAATCCAAATCATAATGAGATTTTAGGTGAAAAATGTTATTTTTCTATAAGTTCTATTCCGGAAGAAATTTCAAATAAAATTGATATGATCGATATATTTAGAAAAAGTGAATTTGTTCTCTCTATAGTCCAGGAAATAATACAACACAAAAACAAATTTAAAAATTTAAAAGTAATTTGGATGCAGGAAGGTGTTTCAGATTCAGTTGCTTTTGATTTAGCCAAAAAGAATGGTTATGAAGTTATAATGAATTCATGTGCTATGGTCCAGCATTCAAACAAATTAGAATTCAAGTTATAATTAAATGTTCCAGATTGAATCCCCAACGTAATGTATGTTTTTAATTATTTTACCCTTTTCTTGTTTTTTCATTTCCTCAGTGGTTCCCATAGCTTGTCCTAACGCTATTGTTTTACCATGAGTTTCCTCTTGTATTTGTATTATTTCATTTTGTTGTATTCCCTCATCAAAATTTCTAACACCAGGCCTCATAACATCTGCTCCATTAGTAACAAATTTAATTGCCCCCATATCTACAATAACCTTTTTCAAATTACAAGACTTTTCAGAATAAATATATTTAAGTGTAGGAATCCATTTATTTTGAAATCTAAAATATTTTATTTCATTATTAATCTTAAGAAATTTATCATCAATCACATCAACAATATCCTTTTTATCAATGTCACTTATTTCCAGTGAAATTTCTTTTACCTCCTTATTACTTAACCTTTTTATCATTAATGGAATATTACAACTATAAATCTTTTAAAACTCCTTTTTTTAATATACTATTATGCCTGAGTTAAGTGAAATTCAAAGAGAGATTGTAGAAAGTAATGCAAAAACAATTCTTGTAATTGCAGGTCCAGGTTCAGGTAAAACACGTGTTCTTACATTTAAGGTGGCACATTTAATTTCTCAAGGGGTGCCCGAAGATGAAATTATGCTTTTAACTTTCACTAATAAAGCTGCTAAGAATATGGTTCAGAGAATAGAAAAGAAAATACATAGAGAAACTAAAATTGTGGGAGGTACTTTTCATCATGTTGCAAACATTTTTCTAAGAAAGTATGCGCATATTTTAGGTTACAAATCTAATTATACAATAATTGACGAATCTGATTCTGTAAAATTAATCAAAATGATTCTAAAGGAAGATTATGCTAATAATAAGGAAATACCTCGCGCAGAGTCATTACAAAGGATATATTCATACTCAAGAAATTCAATGACCTCTTTTAGGGATTATGTTGAAATTAATATGAGTGGGTATTTAGATGAAATGAAAAGTATTGATGAAATATATGAGAAATACAAAAAAAGAAAAATTAATATGATGGATTTCGATGACATCTTACTTAACTTCTATAATTTAATTAATTCAAATTCTTCAGAGGTTTTAAATCAAATTAAAAATCAATTCAAATATATTTTTGTAGATGAATTCCAGGACACTAATAAATTACAATTCGAGATAATTAAAAAGATATATTCTGAAGAAAATAATTTATTTGTTGTGGGTGATGATTGTCAAAGTATATATTCATTTAGAGCAGCCGAAATACGTAACATTTTAAATTTTCCAAAAATTTATCCACAAACAAAAACATATTATTTAACTGAGAATTATAGGAGTTCTAAACCCATTGTTTCTTTTGTTAATAATATAATTGAAAATAATAAATTTAAATTTGAAAAAAAATTAATTTCAAAAAACGATAATGAAATAAATAAACCTAAAATTTTTTATTTCAATGACCAGAAAGAAGAAGCAAAGGAAATAGTTAATGAGGTATCATTTTTGATAAATGAGGAGAAAGTATCACCAAATGAAATTGCCATTTTGTACAGGTCAAATTTCCTTTCTGCATATTTTGAAATGGAACTTGCTAAAAATAATATTAAGTACATTAAACTTGGGGGAATGAAATTTTTTGAATCTGCACATGTTAAAGATGTGATTTCTTTTTTAAAAATAAGTTCCGAATTGATTGATGAACTTGCTTTAATTCGTTTACTTATGCTTTTTGAAGGAATAGGAGAAGTTAGTGCGCAAAAAGTTTGGAAAACCTTTTCACAGGAAAGAAATTTAATTGAACAAATATCAGAGAAACGTAACAAGAAACTCAATCCATTAATTGTATTGTTAAGGGAAACTGAAAAGTTAAATAAACCGGAAATGAAAGTTAAACTTTTTATTGATTCTTTTTACAGGAATTATTTGTTGGAAAGGTATAATGAGAATTATGAAGATAGGTTAAATGATTTACAACAGTTAATTGAAATCGTAAGTGTTTATTCAACTTTAGATGAATTTTTGGAGGATGCAATTTTAGATGCCAATTTGATTGATAATACAGATTCTGCAAAGTTAACTCTTTCAACAGTACATCAATCAAAGGGATTAGAGTGGGAACGTGTTTATGTTGTTGGTATGATTCAAGGTAAATTCCCTTCCAAACATGCAATAGATAATTTTGATAAACTTGAAGAAGAGAGAAGATTATTTTATGTTGCTTGTAGTAGGGCAAAATATAATCTACAACTTTCTGTCCCGTTGGTTGAAACCTTTACATTTGATAGGGATGTTGAAGTTTCACAGTTTATAACAGAACTTTCTGAAGAATATTATAATCAAGATTATAAGAAACCTAAGAAAAATAAGATTAAACTATTAAAAGAATTTGATGATTTCGTGAGCGCGGACTCTTTCTTATAAATATTATTTTTCTAATTTATTTATGAATACAGTTCGAACTATCTTACATAATGTTGGTAAATGTATCTCTGATTATTCTATGATAAGTGAAGGGGATAGAATATTAGTTTGTTTTTCAGGAGGTAAAGATAGTTTTGTTTTATTGGATGCATTAGAAAAGTTGAGAAATAAAGCACCAATTAAATTTGAAATATTTGTTTTATGTATTAATCCTAATTTCAAAAAACAAGATTATACGGAAATGAAAAATTTCTTGGAAAAAAATAAATATAATTATGAAATATTAGACACAAGAATTTCAAAAGTAATGGAGCAGAAAAAATCTAAAAATCCTTGTTCTTTATGTTCGCGTTTAAGAAGGGGAGTTATTTATAATTACGCACAGAAAAATAATTTTAATAAAATAGCTTTAGGTCACAATTTAGATGATGCAATTGAAACATTTCTTATCAATTTATTTTATTCTAACAAATTACAATTTATGAGGCCCCTTTATAAAACCGAATACAAAAATTTTATAATAAGACCTTTAATTTATTGTAATGAAGAATTAGTTCAAATGTATTGTGATAAATTAAATTATGTTCCATTTAAACAATATTGCCCACTTAAAGAAGAAGATTCTACTAGGTTGTTCATAAGAGAATTGATCAAGAAAAATAAACAGAAAAATCCTAAAATATATTTATCATTTTTAAACGCAATGAAATCTAAAATTAATTGTTTATGATTTCAAATATTTCTTTTTCATGTTCTTTTAACAAATCTCTTTGCCAATTATACATGTTCGGAAAAGTTCTTGAAGTTATCAAATCATCAATCATTTCCCTTGTCATAATCAAATGAGAAGGGATATTATGTTCTTCTGCAATTTTATTTCTTATTTCAATTATTTTTTCTGTTTTTTCCGTTCTGTTAGGAGTTGGTTTTCCTGGCTTCGCAGTTTTTTTAATTGTTGTAAATTTTTCTTTTTTACCTTGATTAACTTCATTATAAAATTCCCAAGCATATCTTTTAACAACAGGGTGGACACCTTTCATTTCTCTCCATTCATGAACATCCTTCGGAGGATTTTGAGCAATTTCAAGTAACCTTTTATTACGCATAATATAGAAAACGGGTTTGTTAACTTTCTTTGCCAATTCTTCTCTCAAGAAATAAATTCTTCTCAAAATACCTTTCTCAAAATCTTGTAATTGTTTAACACCTTTCATTTCTAATGGGTCAGGTTTTTTATGTTCAAATATTTTAAAGTCAACTTCCCTAAACATTTCTTCAACCCATTCTTTTCTTTTCAATTTATCTAATTTTTCATTTAATATTTTCTTAAGTTTAATCATATGCGCAGTATCATTAACTGCATAGTTCAATTGTTCTGGAGGTAAGGGTCTAGTCGTCCAATCAGAAACCTGATACTTTTTCTCAACATCTAAATCTAAATATTTTTTTAAAACAAAACCTAAACCGATTTCTTTATCTCCCAATATCTTAACGGCCATTTGAGTATCATAAATGTTATTTACTTTTATTTTATATTGTGTGTAAAGTATACTTAAATCAAAATTCACATCATGAAATATTTTATTGATTAATGCATTTTCAAAAATTTCTTTTAATGGTTCAACATTATTTATGTTCAACATATCTATAATATAATTTTTACCTTTAGCAGTTATTTGTATAATGCTAATGAACGTTCCGTAATGATGTAAACCGTTCTCACATTCAATATCAACTGCAATTTCTTCTTCGTTTTCTAATTCTTCACATAATTCTTTTAACTTAGAATTTGTATCTATGTAAATATAATCCATTGAAATAATTTGAAAAACTAATCTTTTTATACTTTAGTATTTTTAGAAATAAAAAATATAAAATATTAGTATAAAAAAAGAGATATAGTCCCACGGCAGGGTTCCGCCCCTGCAGGACGGTATGGGGGATGCTCCCCCATGCCCCCTAATGACCCCATGACCAAATTAAAAAAATATAAAATATTAGTATAAAAAAAAGTATAGTCCCACGTGACCTTTTCTTTTCGGTTGCTCACTTTGTTCGCATATCCTAAAAGAAATACTTACAAATCTTCGATTTGTGGTATGCCGCAAACGTGAAACGTTTGCCAGCAAGCCGCACGGAAAAGAAAAGATGCAAATTAGATTTATAATTAAAAAAAGTATAGTCCCACGCGGATTTTCATTTAATGAATATTCTTAACCACCACCGTATGGGGGTAGGGGCAGATGCTCACAAACGCAAACGTTTGTGGCACACTTATCCACGGAGTGGATGGTGTGTCCATTTGCTATAAGCAAATGAGCATGCCATTCGGCTTTGCCGAATGAGCAGATACTCGGGGAAGGGGGGTTTCCCCCCTTCCGCAGTATATTTGAACCGCGGTCTACAGATTTCCTCACGTAACCTTTTTTAGAAAAAAGGCCCAATCCTATGAAAACTTTTACGGTTTGAACCACTTTTAGCATATCGTGGGCCGAAGGCACCACGAAGCAAAAAGGGGTCATGCCAGAGTCTGTCATCCTTGACCACTAGACGATGGGACTATATTACTAAGAATTAAGTAGAAAATTCTTTTAATAGTTTTACTAAACCCTTACCAAATTTCTCTGCACTCTGTGATCCGTTCGCTGTTATAATGTTATAATCTATTACAACATCTTCATCAACAAAGGTTACGCCGAACATTTCTAATACCTGTTCAGTACTTCTACCATATTCATGATCCATTCCTTTCCAGACAGTTGCCTTTCTACCTTTCATCGTATGAGATTTAGCTAAAATTGTAGAAGCCCAACAGATGGCACCTAAAACCTTTTTTTGTTCATTAGCTTCCCTTGCAATTGAAAGTGAAAATGCCTCTTTTCTAATTAGTATAGTTCCTGGGCCACCTACAAATATAATACCATCATAATCCATAACATTGATTTCACCTAACGTTTTGTTGGATTCAACAATAGCACCATTTGAACCAGTACATTCACCTTGAATTGTACTTGCAATATCAATTTCAATCTTTTCCTTTTTCAAAATCTCTAAAGGCACGAGTAATTCCTCATCTTTGAACCCCTCTGGAGCAATAATAAAAACCACTTTCATAATATTATTAGGAGAAAACAAATTATATATTTAATATTTCGCTCTAAAATTAGACTATGAAAGTTTTACTTTACATTACTCTTACAGCAAATGGATGTTTTTCAAGAGAAAATCATGATATTTCATACATTTCAGATGAAGTAATTTCTGATTTAAAAAATATAATCAAAAAAACAGGTAATGTAATTTTAGGAAGAAAAGCATATGAAGTACTATCTAAAAAAACTGATTTTTTAAAAAAAGAAGATCCTATGATATTTGTTATAAGTAAAAATACCACATTAACTTCTGATAATTTAAGAGTTAATTATGTAACCTTTGGTCCTAAAAGAATAATCGAATTTATTGAAGAAGATGATTATGATAAAACCTTAATTTTAGGTGGTTCAAAAACAGCTTCGCTTTTTATTAAGGAAAATTTGGTTGATGAAATTTACATTAATATTGAACCTTTTCTCTTAGGTAATGGTACAAAATTCTTTTGCGAATACCCTTTAGAAAAAAGATTAGAATTAATTTCCACTAACAAAATATCCAATAATGTTGTTCAATTACATTATAGGGTGCTCAAGTAGAAGAATATTTTTTAATTAAATCTAATGTATTCATCTTATTTAAATCTTTTTCATTGAATTCTAATTCTTTTGCTTTCTTTAAGATTGTTTCTTCATCTATAGCTTCTATTTCCATGAAAGTTGGAATGAAATTTAAATTTCCTAAGTAAGTATCAATTTCCACCAAACAATCTTCAAAAACATACGTTTTCCTTATCTTTTCAGTTTTAAGTATCAGGATATGTGTATTTCTAAATTCCTTCTCCATATCATGAAAATTAATTTCACTTTCTTCTTCATCAAAAATCTTTATTTTTTCATTATTATTTTTTATTGGTTTTTTAATTGTTAAATAACCTTTTTCACCATCAAACCTTAATCTAACAACTCCCCCTTGTTCAAGAATTGAATTTTCTTTTGTATCGTAAAGTAATGAAATTAATTTTTTTTCTCTCTTGTTTTTGTAATTCATTTTTTCTAATTTCTCTATTACTTTTTTTTTATCTATATCTAAAATTTTACTTTCAATTTCAATCATAATATTATATGGAATGATATGCTTTTTAATTTTCATTTTGTAAAAGAAAGTATGTCCATTTCATTTAATTTAATTCCCAATAAAAGTAAAAAATGGGCAATTAAATTATCTTCTGAGATTGAAACTTTTCTTAAATCTAAAGGTTATATTAAATCCCATTCACCAGATTTTTCTATAGTTATAGGTGGTGATGGTTCTTTTTATTATAATTTAAGCAGAGTGAAAGGAAAAGTCATACTTATTGGTTCTGAATCAACCTACCGTTCACAAATTAAAAAAGATGAATGGAAATTAAAACTAATTAAACTAATTAAAAGAAATAAATGTGTAAAATTACCTTTAATTTCCGTTTATAAAAATGGAAAGTTGATTGGTGAGGGAGTTAATGATATAGTTTTTCATTCTAAGGATTTTAAAGTTTCAAATTTTTCAATAGTTATAAAAAATAAATCTATGAGTTTTAGAGGAGATGGTTTAATTATGTCCACTCCTTTCGGATCAACTGCATATTCTTATTCTGCAGGGGGACCAAAGTTAAATTTAATGTCAAATAAATTTATTTTAACTCCTATTTGTCCATATTTACGTACGATGAAACCTCTTTCTTTTGATAATATAAATAAAATTCAAATTAAATGTGATGGAAATGCTCTTCTTATGATAGATGGTATAATTAAAAGTAAAAAGTGTACTGGTGAGTATGTGCTTGAAAAATCTAAAAATAAAATTGAATTTGTTAATTAACTTCTGATTTTTCATTGGAAAATTGGAAAATTACCACCGAAACCCTTATTTTAAATAAACAATATATTAAATAGGAGTGGAGCTAATGAGTGACTTTGTTAAAAAAATGAAAAAACCCTATTGGTTGTAGTTGTATATTTAGTAACCATACAAGTACAAAAATTTCCATACACACCCCTAAACACCCAAGGTGGGTTTCCCACCTCTTTTTATTTTTTATGTTTCTAATAATATAATAATGGTGAAAATATGAAAAAAACTTTAGAGAATTTAATGAAAGCTTTCATAGGTGAAAGTCAAGCAAGGAATAGATATACAATTTATGCTAAAACAGCTGCTAAAGAGGGATATCCTAAAGTTTCTGAAGTGTTTTTAACTACTGCAGAACAAGAGAGGGAACACGCTAAATGGTTATTTCGTATGATTAATGATATTAAGAAGAAATTGAATGAAAATGTTAATGAGGTTACAGTTCAAACAGGAGGCCCAACTGTTTTGGGTACCACTATTGAAAATTTAAAAGATGCAATTCATGGTGAAAATTATGAACATACACAGATGTACCCTGAATTTGCTAAAATAGCAGATGAAGAAGGTTTGCCTGAAATTGCAAAGAGGTTAAGAGCGATTGCAAATGCGGAAACACACCACGAAGAAAGATATTCAAAGTTACTTAAGGAAGTTGAGAATAAAACATTATTTAAAAAATCCCATGAAGAAAAATGGATTTGTATGAAATGTGGTTATGAGCACACAGGTAATGAACCACCAGAGGAATGCCCTTCATGTAATCATCCTACCGAATATTACGAATTGAAATGTGAAAAATATTAGTAGGTGGTTTTGTATGGTTAAACTTAATGAAATATACAAATGTAACATTTGTGGTAATATTGTTGAAGTGAGGCATGCGAGTATAGGAGAACTTGTATGTTGTGGACAACCTATGGAACATTTAATTGAAAAAAGTAAAGATGAAGGTTTAGAGAAACATGTTCCCATAGTTGAAAAAACCAGTTACGGGATTTTAGTTAAAGTAGGTTCAGTTCCACATCCCATGGAAGAGAAACATTATATTGAGTTTATTGAGGTTATACTTCAAGATGAAATACATATAAAATATTTCAAACCGGGAGAAAAACCAGAACATGAATTCAAGGTAAAGGGAGACAAATTCATAGTACGTGAATATTGTAACATCCATGGACTTTGGGGAAATTAATTTTATTTATTTTAATTCTTTTTCTTTTAATTATAATTACACATGAGATTCTCTTTTAAAAAATATTCAAAGGTTAATGATGTTATACTTGCGCCTATGGAGAATGTAAATGATATTGCTTATCGTGAATTATGTTTAAATTATGGTGCTGGCCTTACACCTACAATGATGATTTCAGTTAGTGCAATAGCTCGGAGAAATAAACCTGCACTTAACAAAATTGTTTTTGGTGAAAAAGAAAAAATAAAATATGTTCAATTGTTCGGGCAAAATACTAAACATTTCACTAATGCAGCTAAATATTGTGTTGAAGAATATGATGTGGATGTAATTGATTTGAACATGGGGTGCCCTTACACTTCTATAATGGACCAGGGAGCAGGTTCTGCGCTTTTAAAGAGACCTCCTAAGATTAAAGAAATTGTTGAATCCATAACTAATGTTGTTAATGTCCCTATAAGTTGTAAATTAAGGTTAGGTATGAATTCTAAAGTGATTAACATATTACAAACAAGTAAATTTTGTGAGCAAGCTGGTGCTGAATTGGTAACTATTCATGCGAGAACTCAAGATCAAATGTATTCAGGTAATGCACAGGAAAATTGGAATTACATAAAACAAGTTAAAGACCAATTAAACATTCCAGTTTGTGGGAATGGTGATGTTTGGAATGTTAATGATTATTTACAAATGAAAGAAAAAACTAAATGTGATTATGTGATGATAGGCCGTGCGGCAATGGGTAATCCTTATATATTTAAACAAATCCATGATTATAACTTAACAGGTAAATACAAGGAGAGAACAAAGGAACAACAAATCAAAGATTTTAAAAATTATATAGTATTAGCTGAAAGTTATGAAATAGATTTATTTACAATTAAAAATTATGCACAGAGGGTAACTAAAGGTTTTGAAGGTGGTGCCAAGTTAAGGCAAAACCTCTCTAAATGTAATAATGTTACTGAAATCAAGAAATTAATGGAAACATTAAAATAGTTTTTATTTTCCTATAATATACATTATGGAATATAAATTTGATTTCTATTGGGGCACCGAACCCACTGAACTTGTTGTAAATTCAAGTGTTATTTTAAAATCTCATTTTAACGTTTTAGATTTAGGTTGCGGTGAAGGTAGAAATTCATTTTTTATTAAAGAAAAGGTTTCAAAATTAACTGCTGTGGATATTTCAAGTGATGCTTTAAGTAAATTAATTGAATATTCTATTGATAAAAAACTAGACATAGAAACATTTGAATCTGATGCTCTTGAATTTATGAAAAAATCTGATAATTATGATTCTATATATTGTATAAATTTACTTCAAAAGTTAAATAAAAGTAAAATCTTTAATTTGATAAATTTGATTAAAGAAAAAACAAATAATGGTGGATTTAATATTATACATTCTTTTTACACTGAAAGTGACATAAAAAAGCAAACTGCAATTTCAAAAAACCAATATCTCTTTGATAAAGAAGAATTGAAATCTTTTTATAACGATTGGAAAATTATACATTATAAGGAATTTAAAGGTAAATTGGAAACACACAATGAAAAAGTTCATAGGCATTTTAATGTTGAATTGATTGCTCAAAAAATTTGATATCTTTTTAAATTTTGTAATGTATTTTTTATTTATGAAATACAAATTACATATATTATTTTTGTTAGGTGTTTTAATTTTTAGTTTTGGATGTATTGATAATATATTCCAATCCTCTGGATATATTGAAGAGGGAAGCTCTAATTCTCCAGGATATGACATGGATTTGAAATCTCCTACTGTATCTCCAGAGATGGAGTATGATGAAGGTTCAAAGGTAATTAAATCCGGTTCAATAAATATTGAAGTTCCTTCAAATACAATTGAGTCCAAATATGAAGAGCTTACGGCAAAATTAAAATTAAAGAAAGTTGAGATTGTTGATTTACAATATTCGGAATATACTTATGAGAAAAGATATTCGTTGACAATAAAAGTATTGCCCGATGAATTTGATTCAATTGTAGATGATGTTAAAACAATAGGTGCAATTAAATCGGCTAACACTAATATTGAGGATGTAACTGAACAATATACAGATATTGAAAGAAGAATAGCACATAAAGAAATTCAATTGAATCGTTTGTATGAATTGTATAATCAAACAGGGACTGTTACTGAATTATTAGAATTGGAAAGAGAAATCTCAAGAGTAGAATATGAGTATGAATCATTGATTGCAAATAAATTATATTATGATAAGAAGATAGATAAATCCACAATTGTAATTTATTTAACTGAAAAGAAATTTGAAACTGAATCTACTATTGAAGATACCTTTAGTAGTTTAATACCATTATTTTTAACAACCTTATCATTTGGTTTAATGTTTATAATAGGTTCAATTGGATTTTTAATCCCGTTCTTAATTATAGTTATTTTAGTTAAAATTATATGGGATTATACTCCGAAGAAATCTAAAAAACAAGTTAAAAAATAATTTAATTTTTTCTTTTTTTAAAATAGGAAGGTTTATATAGTATGAATTACCTAATTAGTATGGGTATAAACCATGAAAACCTATTCAAAAAATGATACTCAATTTAAAAAGTTCATTAAAAAAGTTAAAGACGAATTTCAAAATTTCTTTTCACCTCAGATGGAGCTTGTATGTGAAGGTGTTCCAATACATATTCCCGTTAATGAGATTGAAAATGAAAAAACTAAAAATTTAATTTTTCATCACACAGGTTCATATCCTAAGAATGGTACGATTGGAAGGGACATAATGGAAGGTAAAGAGGTTCGTATATTGGATGATTCAGAAGATATTCAGTACCATGATATAGATGCAATCATAAATCCTGTTGAAGCACAAAATGAATTAGCAAAAATTTTACATTCAAGGAAAGCTGCACATGAATATATTACTTATGAAGCCACTAAGATGTTTAATGATAGTGAAATTGTTAGGTATACTTTACATATGGTTGCAGGTTCAAAATCAGAAGATTATAATTTCATGCCTCATGAGAAATTAGAACATTTATTTGCTGAAAAACCAAAGAAGAGGTATAAGGACGATAAAGAATTCGTTAAAGAGAATGATATAAGTAATCTTGATAATACTTTTCTTAAGAGAATTTTTAGGTGGGTCTCAAAGTTAGCCGAAGTATTCACAAGTAACATTGAACATGATGTAATTAATAGGCCTTACATGTCACACTTTTTTGATCCCAGAAGAAAATTAGGTGATAGGGGATTAAATGTGAGAAATGGTGAAATTAAATTTAAAGATGCAGCTTCAAGGGCACAGAATTTATGGAAGTTAAGTGTACATTCTTATTTAAAAGGTGCAAAAGGGCAAGCATATACATATTTGGGACATTTTATACATTTAGTTGCAGATATGCACGTTCCTGCACACGTTCACAATGATATTCATGCACCATGGCCAATAGATAAAAAGGATTCATATGAAGAATGGTGTGGTAGAAGTGATTATAATCATTTAAGAAGAAAAGGGGATAAGTTAAATATTTCAATATGGAAAGCAAGTTCTGCACAAAAACCAGTAGAAGGTAAATTGTGGAATATTAATTCAAAAGAAAATCACATTTTAGATTTCTTTACGGATATCGCTAAAGAAACACAATATTTCAGAACAGTTGACGTTCAGGGTAAAGGGCGTGACCAAAGGAAAACAGGTAAACTAAGTGATGATGAATGTTATGCACAAGCAGAAATTTTAATTCCAAAAGTCATATCAAATTGTGCACAAGTGATTGCCAACTTTAAGGTTACTGTTGAGAATGAAAAAAATAAAAATTAAAGTTTACTCAACATAAGTTTTTTCTTTCTTGAATCTACAAGTGCATGTTCTAAAACTTCTTTAATTGTCTTAGCGTAAACAAGTTCAATTTTACTTAACTTTTCTTTACTTAGAACAACGTCTTCCCTATTCGCATAAGGAATGATTACCTTTTTATCTCCTGCATCAATTGCTGCTTCAACTTTAGCAGTAATTCCGCCCACCGGTAAAACTTCTCCTCTTACGCTCAATGAACCTGTCATGGCAATATCTTGTCTTACGGGTATTTCTTCTAATGCTGAAACAACTGCAGTTGCAATACTTACACTTGCACTATCTCCCTCAACACCTTCATATGTTTGTAAAAATTGGATGTGTATATCTGTATTTGATACGGTTTTACCTAAATTCTTCTTAATAACAGCAGAAATATTATGGACTGCTTCTTTAGCAATTTCACCTAATTTACCTGTAGCTATAATTTTATTTTCATTTTTTGAACTTGCCGGTGCAACTTCTGCTTCAATTGATAATATTAATCCTGAACTTCCATCACCTAATACAGCTAATCCATTAACTGTTCCTATGGCACTACCATCAATACTAAACATTTCATATTCCTTTTTATGTTCAATTATTTTCTTAGCGTATTGTTGTTCAAGTGAAGGTGAATATTTCTTAGCTTTAATTACATGATCAAATGTAACAATTTGTGCTTTTTCTTCCACTGCAACATCACCTGCTGCTCTTATCAAACCGCCCAAGTCACGTAACTTTAATGTTAATTTACTTTTCCTACCGGCCATTTTTCTTGCCATTCTAATTATTTCTTCAACGGCTTCATGGTCAAAGTGTGGAATTTTTTTATCATTTTTAACTTCCTGTGCTACAAATTGAACTAATTTAATTCTATTTTCTTCAGTATCTTCCATTGTATCTTCCATGTAAACTTCATATCCGTATCCCTTAATTCTTGATCTTAAAGCGGGATGAATTCTTGAAACGTCACCAGGGTTACCTGCAGCTACTAAAAGAAAATCACATGGTACTGGGTCAGTTCTAACCAAAGCGCCTGAACTGTTTTCACTTTGTCCTGTAATTGAGAATTTTTTATTTTGCATGGCACTCAATAAATCTTGTTGTGACTTTTCACCTAACATTGCAACTTCATCAATGAAAAGAACACCTTTGTTTGCCCTGTGGATTGCACCAGATTCTACTCTTAAATGTGCCGGTGTTCCTAAACCACCACTTTGTAATGGGTCGTGTTTAACATCACCGAACAAGGCACCTGCTTTTGAACCTGTAGCTTCAATGAATGGAGCTGTTTTTCTGAAACTGTTATCAACAATTAATTTTGGTGGGTTTGCAATTTGCATGGGGCCCATCCTCTTTGAAAGTTGTCCCACAAAAACCCAAACCGCTGCGAATACAAGTATACCTAAAAGTGCGGCCGCAATTATGTTTGCTGAACCTTCACCCATAACATTATACGCAACAAATGCGAGTATGAGCATAATTACTATGGCACCTATAATCGTGTAAGGGGAAACAGAACCCCCTTCACTTTTCAAACTCATTTTGTTAACGCTTTCAACGATTCTCCTTCCTTTCCCAGGCATGTTTTTGTTTAATTCTTCATCATTATCGTATGTGTTAACCACTCTAACTTTAGGGTTTGTATCATTAATTTTGTTAGGGTACATCAAAACATCTTGTAAAACTTCACGTGGTAAAAGTTCAGACATTGCTTGAGCTAACATACTTTTACCTGTTCCTGGTGTACCTACAAGTAAAACATTTCTTTTTTGCGTTGCAGATTTCTTTATAATTTCAACAGCTCTATCTTGTCCAATTACTTGGTCAATCAACTTTTCTGGAACTTTAATTTCTGAAGTGTCTTTCTCAAAGTATTTCAAGTTTTTCCTCTCCATATGTTCTAATTTAAAAAGGGTATTTTATTTAAATGTTTGATTCAACAAATTTTTCATTCATTTTTTTATTCCATTTTCTTTCTTTATTTATTTCTATTTTTCTTATATCTTCTTGATCTTTTTCTCTATCCATTTCTTTTTTCCATTTTAATACATTCTCTAATGTAACAAAATTAATTCCCTCAAATTTATCTGAGCTTTCAATTAACTCATCAATGTTCCATTTCCCTGGGCCCCACATGTTAAAAATTTCAATTTCTATTCCATTATTATCCATTATAATTACGTTTCCAAATCCAGATTTAGTATCTTTACTTTCAAATTTTTGTGTTAATTTTTTCCAACCCTTTTCATTGACAATAACATCTATGTCTTTAAGTTCCTTAATATCTCTTATATATATGGGAGCACTTCCAAAAATTGCATATTCATCTTTTTCTAAATGTTTTGTAAAAATTGAAATTATTTTTTTTATATTATCAATTTTTTCTTTATTATACATAATTTTTTATAATCAAAAGAAGTAATAAATGTAATGGGTAAAAGAGATAATGTGCGTACTTGAATCCAATTATTTTCATATCTATATTTAGGAATTTATTATCCTCCAAACTGAACAAAATAGGGAAAATGAAAAGAGGAATAAACTGTATTATGTTTCCCATGAATGGAACGAATGTAAATGAAACGGCACTAAATGAAATGAAGAATTTAGTGAAATCATTCCTGAAATAATACACGATTAATATCATGAGCAAACCGTATGTCCCATAACTCATAGGAATGAAAAGAGATGCTATTATTAGAAATGTAATTATAAAATAAAATAATGCATTATTTAGTTTCATTTCATGTAATTTTTCAAAAACTTTAATGTAAATTAATCCCATAAATAAAAGAAAACAAATGTTTAATAATTCAAATGATTCATATCCAAAAGTTGATGTGTACAATGGTTGTGAAATTATTGCAAGTAACAAAATTCTAAATAAATAATAATAGAAATTTTTAGTATGTTTATATCCTTGTGTTAATTTTATTGCAAAAATGGGTAAGGATACTCTACCAATTATTCTAAACATAAAAACATCTGGGAAAAACACAGCGCCAATATGATCTACAAGCATTGAAAGATAAGCGAGAATTAACATTTAATTAAATTAATAGTTTCATAACATTAATAAATACGTAAATTGTGTAAACATGAAATAGGTTTATAAACTTTCCGATTAATTCTTAATCATGTCCGTAAAAGAGGATAAACCTAAAGAAAAGAAAAGTTTAGTTCAAAGTGTTAAGATGTGTCCTAATTGTGGGAGTAGAAGAATAGTTAGGGATTACGAGAGAGGAGAATTGGTTTGTTCTGATTGTGGACTTATTATTGTTGAAAAAATAATGGATAGTGGTGCAGAATGGAGAAGTTTTGATACTGATCCAACTGTAAGTAAAGCACGTACGGGTTCTCCATTAAAATACATAAGACCTGATAAAGGTTTAACTACTGAAATTGATCTTTATAATAGGGACATTAGAGGTATTAAGATTAAAGGTAAAAAAGTAGCTCAAATGTCCAGAATGAGAAAGTGGCATAAACGTTCAAGTATTTCAAGTTCAATTGAAAGGAATTTAATGATTGCATTAAATGAATTGGATAGAATTGCATCTTACTTAGGTCTTTCAAAAGATGTCAGGGAAGATGCAGCATTACTTTACAGGCAAACTGCAGAGAAAGGTTTAGTTAGAGGAAGGTTAATTGAAAATGTTGTTAGTGCAGTACTTTATGCAACGTGCAGGAAACATTACATTGCAAGAACGTTAGATGAAATTGCACAAGTTTCAGGAGTAGATAGGAAAGAAATTGGTAGAACTTTCAGGTTCATTGCCAATGAACTTAACTTGAACATTCCTTTAGGTGGTCCTGAACAATTAATTCCAAGGGCAGTTTCACGTTTAAATTTATCTGCGAATACAATAAAATTAATTAATGAATATTACGAAAAAGCAAACAAAAAGAATTTAATTTTAGGTAGGGGCCCACAAGGTGTAATTGCTGCAATAATTTACATTGCATGCGAAACCAATAATGAAAAGAGAACACAAAAAGATATTGCGGAAGCTTTAGGAGTTACTGAGGTTACAATTCGTAATAGGTATAAAGAAAT
>CAYOAB010000003.1:0-4617 GCA_964401875.1 Microcaldota archaeon | reverse complement strand
GAAATAGGTGTAAAAATCTAATTTATTTTCTTATTTTATCAAAAGGAGCATTACTTCTTATTATCCAATTTTCGTTGTATTGTGTAATTGCAAATTTAAAATTTTCATTTTTTAATTTATCAAATATTAATTCAGTTTTAGGTATTTCTCCACCTTTGAAAATGTTATGTATATCATAACATATACCCTCAAAATTTTCATTTTTAATTCTGTTTAGAAACTTTAATTCCTCATCTTTATTCTTATAATTTCTTTTTTCAATTTCCTTTATTAATTCATCAACAAACTCAGAATCGTGTATTAAACCAGAATAAAAAGGCCCGCGAATTATTGTATCACCATTACCACAAATATCACATTTTTTAGTTTCACCAATTTCAATATATTTTCTATTTTTACATTTCTCACAATACATTAAGATTTTATGTGTCTTTAGCAATTGACTTGTTTTTTTAGCATCTTTCTCGGTTTTGAATATAATTTTAAGGTAATGTTTATGCGATAATGAGAGAAGAGGTATAACAACAATATTTTTCTCTGCAAACGTTTTCTGAACTTTAGTTATTAAAGTTCTCAAACCCCATTCATGTACACATTCATTCCTCAACCTCTTAACTCCGTAAGTTCTTTCGCAAGCTTCTGTTTCAGGACCACATAACACCTGGACATCTGTTGCAGTTATTGAAAAATATTTCTTTTTACTCATTGATATTGATTCAAGTACATAATATAGATGAGGGACCGGAGAACCGAAGGGATCAATTTCTATGAAATCAAACTTTTTATCCATTATGAATTTGTTAATATCCTCTTTAACAGCTTCACATTTATTTCCAATTTCATTTATTTCAATATTTTTTTCTATAACCTTGAAACACTTTTCACTATAATCCACTAAAAATACCTTTTCTATTAAAGAATTTTCCATTGCACACCTTATACCTTTAATTCCCGAAGCGGAATGACCATCGCACATGTTTTTAATTTTCAAAACACCTATTGTAGTTGATATTATATCTCTATTAATTTCCATTTCAGGATTGTAAAATAAATCTTCCTTTTCTATTTTTGTATTGTTTTCAATGTGCATCACATTCTTTAATAATGAAACAATTAAAAATATCTTTACATATATTTCTACTAATGATTAAATTCAGTGAAATAGCAACAATTCAACTAGGAGATAAAAAGTTAGGTTTAGATGTACCTGGTGATATTTGTTATATTTCACATGCACATTCAGACCATGTTAAAAATAAAAATAAGAAATCCATAATTGCAAGTCAACCCACTATAGACATTTCAGGTATGAATTATACAGAAAAAATTGATTTGAAACAAATTAAATTACATAGGGCAGGACATATGTTCGGTGCCACACAAATTGAAATTTTAAAAGATGGAGAAAATTTTGTTTACACTGGCGATTTAAGTGTAAGTGATGGTTTCACATTTAAAGGTGCTAAAATAATTGAAGCTGATTCACTATTAATAGAAGCCACATATGGTATGAGAGATTATGTGTTTCCCAAACGTGAAGATATAGCGCATATAATCAGAAGAGAGGTAATGAGTAGAATCAATTACGGTAATATTATATTTTCTGCGTACCCCACAGGCAAATCTCAAGAATTAATAAAAATATTAAATGAATATTGTGGTATAACTCCACTTGTTTCTGGAAAAATTGCAGAGATAAGTGAAAATTATAATAAAAATGGTAATAAACTTTCATTTATTAATTCTGAAAGTGCAGAAGGTTCAGAACTATTAAAATCAAACTTTATAGGCATAGTTTCAAAATCTTCAATTAATCCATATGATTTTAGAACTAAAATGACAGGTTTTTATGGTAAACCTACATATTTAATGTCTTTGAGTGGTTGGAATTTAAAATGTAGAAGTGATAAGTATGATGTTGCTTTACCTATGAGTGATCATGCAGATTATAATGAATTAATTGAATATGTTGAATATTCAAATCCAAAAAAAGTTTATGTTTTTGGTCCTTTTGCTGAAACATTTTCAAATGTTTTGAGGTTAAAAGGATACAATTCACAAAAAGTAAAGTGAGATGATTTAATGACAATTACTGAAGATAAATGGTTGAAGTTAAGAAAAGAAATATTAAAGGAAATTAAACCTACTGATAAAGTTGATGCTCAGGTACGTAAAATTGCAAACGAATTGATTAATTTGATTAATGAGGCATCACCTAAGGAAGTTCAAGTGCTTTTAACAGGTTCCTTTGCTAAAGGAACGTATGTTCATGGTGACGTGGATTTTGATATTTTCTTATTATACCCAGATACTTACACAATAGATGAATTACAATTTAAAACATTTGAATGGGCAAAAATGTTTCTTGAAAAATGGGAAATAGCTTACGCGCAACATCCGTACATTAAGGGCAAATATAAGGGCCATGATGTGGATATTGTTCCTTCATACTTTTTAGATGAGAATACCAATGGGAATATAAAAATTAAATCTGCAGTTGATAGGACGCAATTACATACAAAATATGTTTTAAGTAAAATTACTGATGAACAGAAAGATGATGTAAGGATATTAAAAAAATTCCTTAAGAGGATTGGTGTTTATGGTGCAGAGATTAAAACAGGTGGTTTTTCTGGATATTTATGTGAGCTATTGATACTTAAATATGGTTCCTTTTACAATTTGATTACAAATAGCGCTAAGGAATGGAAAATCCCTGTATGTTTTGATGTTGAAAACAAAAAAAGTGAAAGGTTACTTCGTACTTTATTTAAGAAATATCCTTTAGTTGTTGTTGATCCTGTGGACAACAAGAGAAATGTAGGTTCACCTGTTAATGATGAATCCCTTTCAAGGTTTATTGCAGCATCACACATATTTTTCGTTAATCCAGCAACTGAAATGTTTTTCAGTTCAATTGAATTAATGGCTGAAGAAGAAATCAAAAAGGAAATGAAAGATAGGGGCACAAATTTTGTTTTATTTGAGTTCACTAAACCTGATAAATCCGATGACATTTTATGGGGGGAGTTGCGTAAAACATTATCTTCAATTGCAGATTCTATTAAGATTGCGGACTTTAATATAATACATCAAAGTGTAGAGATTTATGGGGACATGTGCTATATTTTATTTGAACTTGAACATGGTTTAATGCCTAAAGTTAAGGTGCAAAAGGGACCTTATGTCAGAATGGGTAATCATTTAGAAAATTTCATTTCAAAGAACATAAACAATTTAGATCTTTTTGTTAGGGATGAAAGGTTATGTTCTATAAGGTATAGGGAATTCTATAGAATTGAAGATTTAGTTGAGGATATAAAGAAAAACCCTGTAAAGCACGGAATAAGTAAAGGTTTGCTTAATCTTATAAGTGAAAGTACTGTTTATTATGACGAAGAGAGTATAAAATATAAAACAAGGTTTGTTTACACAATGCATCTTAAGAGGAAGTTTTTCCTTGGCGTAGCATAAATTAACGTTTTATTTAAAAATTTTACCTTTTCAATAAAAACACAAGGGGCCAGTAGCTTAGTCCGGTTGGAGCGCTCGACTGATAATCGAGAGGTCATGAGTTCAAATCTCATTTGGCCCATAAAATTTAAGGAGTGATTTTAATGGATTTACCTAATATTTATAAAGGAGATTACAAGAAACTAATTATTTTTCCGATAATTCTTCTTGTTGTTTCACTTTTTTTCATACCTAGTATAACAATGGGTATTGATTTTAAGGGTGGTGTTCAAATTACGTTTGAAACACCTGATTTGGAAGATGATATGGATGTTAAATTATCTCTTGAAAATGAAGGTTTCACAGATTATACAGTTAAAACGTATGAATTGGGTGAAATTAACGTTGTTGAGATTGAAATTGGACATTCAGAAGATATTATGAAAGTGGAAAGTTCATATAGAGATTTTCTAACCAATTATGATTTATATTCTGATAAAGCATATGAAATTTTAGTACTTAAAATGTCAAATAGTTCAAACTCTGTTAAGGAAAAAGAGTTGAGTGACCTCTACGATAAATTGGTTGTCAATAAGAATGATTTTGAATATTATTCTGAGATATTTTTAGGCACAAAGTATGTTTTTGATGAAGATATTGAATCTATTAAACCTGAAATCGAAGGTTTATATTCTAAAATAATAAGTTCATATAGAAATGGAATTATATCCAAGTTAAGTCCGCACATCGATTATGACTCTTATTCATTTAAATTGGTTAATCCTTCTTTAAGTGAGATTTTCATTGAGAAAATCCAATCTGTTATGATAATTGCAGGTTTACTTATGGCTTTAACTATTTACATTATGTTTAGAGATTTATATCCCACATTAAGTATATTGGTGGGAGTAGTATTTGATGTGCTTATAGCATTAGGTGCCATGGGTTTATTAGGTATTCCTATTTCTCTCGCTTCAATTGCAGCAATTCTAATGCTTATAGGTTATTCAGTGGATACAAACATTTTACTTACAATTCGTGTACTGAAAAGAGGTTTAGATAAACCTACTGATAGTGCCCATGATGCCATGAAAACGGGTTTAATGATGACATTTACAGGGATTTTAAGTAAAATGTTTGTATCCACTGAATAACCTATAAGCA
>CAYOAB010000002.1:0-37324 GCA_964401875.1 Microcaldota archaeon | reverse complement strand
GATAATTTATCAGGGTATAATGCAGCATTAATTAACATTTTGACACGTTTAACATTTGTTTCATAATTAATATTTGATGTAGGTGTTGAAACGTTAACATTTCCTTCTTCAAACCTTCTTCCAGAACCAACATCACCACTCACACTTCCTATAAATTGATTTATCATATTATTGTAATAGGTTTCACCAAGAAGACTAAGAAGGAATCTATCAATTTCTTGATATTCTTCTTCAGATAATAAATTAAATTGTTCTTGTCTTATATTCTTCTGAACTATAGCTCCCGGAACTAAATCCATACTTTTCATATCTAAAAAAGTGTCTAAGAGATCTCTTCTTCCAAAAAAGAAAAAATCAAGTTTTCCTAATTTAGATACTTCTTCTAAACCTTGATTTAAAGTAGATGCTATCCTGGGAACATTACCATTTGTAAATGGAGAAGTATTGGGTTCTTCATGAAATTGTTCTGTTTTAACTTGTATTTGTACTTTTAAATTATCAATACCTCTAGCAAAAAGATTAGGATAATCCCTGAGTTGTGAATCTAAATTTTGTACTGCTCTTATATATTTTTTAGCTAGGTTGTGGCGATAACCCACCGCCCTGTCCATATAATCCACTTCATATAAACTAATTAAAAATTTACTTCTAACCGAATCTGTTAATAAACCTCTTTTTGAAAGGTCTCTAAGACAATCATCTGCCATTTTTGCAATTTCTGGACGTAAAACATGACTTTTTAATCTTAATCTATTCTCTTCTTCTAAATCTTTTATTGGAATTAGCATTTGTTTTGAATTCAATAAATGTTCAATTGAAAGTTTATCATAGTCCTCAGGATAAATCAATAATGGATCTCTGCCTTGTATTTTAATACCTTGAGATTCAACTAATTTTATACCTATCTTTTCTGAATTGAAATGTCCTAATTTTATAATTTCATCTAATCCAATAGTATAATCAATACCTTTCTCATTGTATTTATAATACGGAATTTTATTACCATCTCTATAAATACCTTCTTTCTCTTTTATTAAAGTGTAATTTCTTGTTTCTCCATAATAATTTTTATATAGAATTTTTTCTGGAATTTTATCTTCTCCAACAGTACCCCAAGGAATAATATCTATTGAACTAACTTTTATAGGTCCTTCTTGATTAATAAAATAATCTTGTGGAACAGATAAATCTATAGGCTTCTTGACTTCTTCAAATTTAGGTAAATTACCTATTCCTTGTTCAACTAATATTGGCCTAATCTTATTATATAAATCAAGGGCCTTGTCTTTTAGTTCATTGGAGGCCTCCTTAGAATTTAAAACTAAACGAATGGCCAAAACTGCACTTATAGGAGTATTAGAATCATAATCATTTTTTATAGCATCACTATATTTGCCTGAATCGTTTTTAATAAAGGAATCTAATTCCTTTTTTATATTTAAAATATTAGGTGGAAGAAGTTTTTTTAAAGAATCAGATTCCATAATTTTATCTGTATATAAATCCTTCATTCTATTACTTATTTCTTCTATTTTTTTTATTTTATCAGAACTAAATTCTTCTTTTTTCGCATGAACACTTGTTTGAAATAAAAACATAATTATTACCAATAAAAAATTATACTTCAAAGTATATAAACTTTGCTTTTAAAAGAAGAAAATCAAAAATCAAGAGGAGAACTTTAAACCTTCTTAGTATAACTTATAAATAATTCACTTTCACAATTAACTCTATCATTCTTATATAGAAAAAGAAAATTATTTATATAATTTTGGATTTAGAATTTCCTCTTTTATTATAACGTTAGGTATAAATACGCGATTGTTAGGGAATATAAACTCATTATTGTCAGGGTACCTACTTATAACCCCATGATGAATCTCATCAATTAAAACAATAGTATTGCCCTTTAATAAACTTAAAAATGAAACAATTTCATTATTAGAAATATTAGTTCTATCCAATCTCATCCTAATATAATCATTAACTAAACTTTCATTTTTATTTAAATTTGAATTATTAAGTAAAAGTTTACATCTCCAATCATAACATAACATCTGTTGGGTTATGGGGAGAACATAAATTTTTATACGATATTTATTTTTTAATAATAAATCCTTGAATTCAGTAACGCAATAATTCTCAGGGACAAAACCATTATGGTTAAACATTTTGTTTAATATTTTCTCATACTTTTTCTTCTGGTCTTTAAATTCTTTTACTTTAAATTTACCTGTCTTTTCAGCTTTCTTTAATTTGTTGATTAAACGAGGGTCAATATGTAATAACCTTTCCCTGGGACTTAATACTAAATTAATACTCCCGTCTAATTTATCAAAAGCATCACGCATAGCGTTTTTTATAAAATTAATATCCTCTTTGCTTTTAGAATTTAAATTGGCCAATAAAAAAAAGGTTTTAGACATGTTATAATTAGAGTTGGGAATTATAAAAAGATATCATAAAATGAATAAAAAGAAGTATATAAGGATTGCGCTTAGAATGATTGTAACGATAGATACAAAAAGAAATTTGAACATCATCTCCATACCTTTCCATAATATTTTACTCACAATTAAAGAAAATATCAAACAAACAATAACAATTAATCCTAAGATAAATAAATCCATAATAAATTTATACACATGGAATGTTTAAAATATTAGTTCACTTTAACATAATAGTGGGCTTGTGGTCTAATGGTATGACGCTACCTTCGCAAGGTAGAGACTCCGGGTTCGATCCCCGGCAAGTCCATATCCTCTTATTAATCAAAATGTTTAAAAATCACTACTTCCCCTAAACAGAATATGAAAAATAAAAATATCATTAATGGTCCTCAAAAGAACGTATTATCAATCTTAGAATTAAAAAGATTTGAAAAAATTAAGAAAGAAAATCCTGAATTGTATAATAAAAAGAAAATTGATGAAAAAGTAAAAACATTTCACAGTACAGAAAAAATTAATGATTTTGTAATGTTTGGGGTAATTGAAGAGCTTGAAAGAGAGTTTAAAGGAGATTATAAGGGAATTGAAGAGAAATATTCAATTGATTTCTTACACAGAGCAGCGGAATATAATTCTACAATTTCTATGAAATATTTAGTTGAAATTGTTGGACTTGATGTTAATAAGAAAGATGAAAATGGATTCACGCCTTTACAGGTAGCTATAAATGAAGGTAACATTCAAATTGTTGAATATTTATTAGAAAAAAATGTTAATATTGAAGAACCTGATCCTGATTTTTATTTTAATGCATTCTATTTAGCATTACAAAATGGAATGGAAACAACTGAAGAATCAAAAGGTTCTTGTTATGAAATTGCATTGTTATTGTTAAAGAAAGGTGCTGTAATTTTAGAAGAATACCAAGAAGGAAAAAAAGATTTCCGTGACATTGAATTAATTTACAAATTAAAAAAAGAAGGAAACAAAAAAGCAAGAGAATTGTTAGCGGAATTAAAGAAAGATTATGCCAGTTGGTTAAAATAATTTCTCTTTTTAATTTAATTATGAAAAAAATATCTATTCTAATGTTACTGTTCTTAATGGGAACTATTTTCTCAGTTGTGAATGAAGATTGTTTACCTAAAGAAGCTTTGAACGATAAAATAATTTTAGAGAAATATTGTACGGAAGGATTTAAATCGGAATGTACATGTGAAATTGGAAATGAAATTAAATGTGGATTTAAACCAACAGAAGAACTTGTAATTACATTTGGTGACGAAACAACAATTGAATTTATGAAATTCAAAACAAGTACACACATTGCAACAGATAACCCTATGATAATTGAATATTTATGTTCAAGTATAATTGGATACCCATGTTCTTGTTATAAAGAAGGAAATGAAGTTAGATGTACAAGTGAATGGGCAGAATTTTATGTTAATGAAAATGAAGATGGTGTTACTTTAGAATTAAGTGAATACTGGACATTTGTTCCTTATTGTGAAGAAAGTATAATTGAGGAAGAAGAAGAATTTACAACAAATATTGAAAAAAATGAAGAAGATAAATATGAAATTACAATTGAAAATGCTCCTAAAACACTTCATATAGTAGCTTTATCATTGAATTTCAATGAAAATGCTTCAATAACCCCAAGTGAAACAACAGAAGAGGATATTCAAAAATTAGAGGAAATATTACAGGAAGAATTTGAAGGTTATGAAACTGAAATAATTGAAAGTGTAAGAGTAGATTTAAAAAACATTAAAGATGGTGAAGATATAGAAAAAGCAACAATTAAATTTGAAATTCCAAAAAGTAAATTAAGTGGGGATATTGTTGTTGTTAGAATAGATGACAATGGGAATTTCACCATAATTGAACCTGAAATAATTGATGCAGGGGATTATTACATAATATTAGTTTACACGGATGGTTTAAGTTTGTATGCAGTTGCAACAGTTAACCAAATTAGTACTTCTTCCCCTATTGAAGAGGAAATACAAGAAAGTGCACATTTATGTGGAGGGGTAGCTGGATTAATTTTACTTTCTTTAGGTTTTTATTATATTAAAAATTAAAAGTAAAATTCAACTCCTAAAATTCCTTTTACATTATATTTTTCCATTACATTTTTTAATTCACTGGAATTATCTTGTAAGATTAAATCTCCCTTATCCATTTTGTAAGTGAAAGATAAATCAAAATAAATTCTTTTCCAGAAATCACTCATTTCAAGAGTTGCAATTGTTTGGTATAATTTGTAAAGTTCATTTTCACCTAATTTACCCGTTAACCTGAACTTTGTATAATCAAATCCCATTATACCTCTACCGGAACCTTCACCATACAAGTAAAACATTCTTGAATTGAAATTGTTATCTTTGTATGGGAGTTTGAAAGGATTTTCTAACATACTTTTAGTAGGGTTTTGTATAATGTTATGAACATAACCTGTACCGAAACCCAATGAACCGCCAGGTAACCAGTAAGTACCACTTAAACCCGTTTCAATTATGTGTTTGTACTCAAAATTGTTGGTGTAAGAAATTGGAAGTAGAAGTAAACTTAAACCACCTTTTCTGAAACCTACACCTAAACCTGTTGTTAAGTAATCTTTTTTCACTCTTTCATTTAAGAGATTGAAATTAACTTTATCTTGCGTGTAACCAATCAATGCAGTTATACCGAAATTGTTATTGTGTGTTATTATGGGATGTAAGAATGCACCGTTACCTAAATCACCTTTCCAAGTACCATAAGCTTCAATTGAAAGGTTTGGTGTGAATTTACCTGATGCACCAATTAAATTAAACTCTTTATGCTCTTCAATGTTTTCACTGTAAACATCTTTACCACCAAAGTAATAGAGGACAACTGTATCATCTTTGAAACTTATTTCTGCTCCAATAAATCTACCTTTTTCATTTAATTTATTATTTTCTGAGAATGAAGTGTACGCTTTAGTTTCAACTTTTAAACCAAATAATTCACCTAAATATCTTAATGCTTCATCGGTTTTCCAACCCAATTCTTTTTGTGCTAATATTGAACCTAAAATGTATGCTGTTTCTTTTTTATTACTTAAATATAAGTTACCTGCACCATTTTCCCTTTCAAGATTGTTACCTTCATCGTAAATACCGCCAACTTTTAATTTGAATAAATCATGTACATAATTTGAAATTGCACCTGCTTGTATTCTGTTATACTCTTCACCACTACCCGCGAAAGCTGTTATATTCAAATTATCTTTGTTCAAAACTGTTGCTTCAATGAAAGTTGCTTCCTGAGAATTCAAATATAATTGTTCCATTGACTTTGAATCTCTTGGGAATTTATAATTAAACAAATCGTTCCTTGTTAATTGGTTAACTTGATTTGTGAACAAAGAGTAAGGGTTTGAACCTCTACTTATATTGTAAGAACCTTGGTATAATGAAAGAGCAGCAATTGAATTTTCATGCCATGAATAGGAGAGTAAACCTAAATGTTTATCTTTATCCATTAAAGTTTTATTGTGAACGTAACCTAAACCTATTTCATTATTTCCATTGAAAGGTATACCTAATACTCCTCCGGCACCATGGTATACAACATCTGAATTGAAAACATCTCTTTCACTCTTTATGTGTGAAGGGATTTCTTGTTCATCTTTGTAATAATTGTGAATTTTTGTTTTTTCACCTTGTTGATTTTCAATTTCACCGAATTTTAAATAGTATGAATTTTCAGGTCTTATAGTGAATACACCTTTATACATTCCACTAAAGAAAAGAGAATTTGTGTAAACATTTAATTGTTGTGTACCTGCATGTAATTGCCATTCCTTTAAATTGTAAATGTTTTCAAAGTCCCATTCTTTAAATTTATCTAAATCTGTTCCGTTTCTAATTATAGTGTTTTCATTTGTTTCATTATCTCTAAAAGTTTTAACCTCGTTGAATAAACCTATTTCACCAAAGTTACCTCTTGAATAATTTTCATACCAACCACTAAACATTTTTGAATCTAAATAATATTCATAATCTCCTTTCATATCTTTTGTTTTGTTAATTGTGTATGATTCATCTTCTAAACCAGGTGTTATAATTTCAGTTTTTTGAGTTGAAGAAGTGTTTGGTGATTCACCTACTTTCAAATTACTTTCCAAGTCAAATAAACTTATACCAAAATTATTTGTGGAAAATAAATTTCTATTTTTAGAATTTAAACTGAAAGAATCGGAAACACTTTCAAAGTCATTTGTTCTTCTCTCATTTTCATTTTCGTAAGTTAAATAAGATGTAGATTTACTTCTACCCCAATTGAATTGATTATTAGAATACCTTGAAGGCCCATCAGCGTTCAAATAACTTGTTAAATTGTTTGTGTAAGTAACATCAACTTTACTTGTTTCTTCAGTTTCATTTTGACCAAGGTTAGTTGTTTTTGTGTAATCTAAATTTTCTTCAGTTCTTGAAATTAAATTTGTGAATGTTCCCTTTTGAACGTACCTGTAATTGAAAACGCCTAAATCAGCAATGCTCTTAACAATTTGAACATTAGTTTTTGGAACTGTTGTTTCAACTCTGTTCCTTCCGAACATGTCATCAATGTTTCTTGAATGCCCTTTAGGCCTTGCGTTTTCTAAATTAGTACCATTTAAATGTGGTGCTGTGTTAACGTTTATGTTTGAACCTTGAACGTTTGAATCATTGTTGTAATAACCTTGTTCAATCATAGTGAACGCTTCCTGTAAGTGTACACTACCGCTACCTTTTGTGTTTATATCTTCACGGACATTGAAACCTGGTGTACCTATACTTGCTGATTTAAGTTCATACCTATCCTTAGTTTGATCCCTTATCATAACAATATCGGTTTTAAGTACTTTACCTAAAGCTTCATTTACATCCGTGTTAATATAAGTTGTTAAATTAATCCAATCACTTTCCGTCTCAGCGAAAGTTGTTCCCGCACCAATTCTCCTATATATTTCAAGTTGTGTTTTAGCATCAAATTTATCCATCCTGTTTAAGTATTGAACTATTGATGCGGCAGATTCATATCCTTGAACATTTAATCCGAATACTTGTAATGCAAACTTTTCACTGTTTGGAATGTTATTTTTATTGTGTTCATTAAAGTAATATTTAAAGAGAGCGTGCTGAGTGCCCAACGAAAGTTCATTGTAAGCGAGTATAACTTCATCTTTATTATAATTACCGAAAGTTGTTGTTTTGAAATAATTTTCAGTTAACCATTTCTTATGTTTAATGAAATCTTCATTTGAAGATATGTGTTCTAAAACATCTAAATAGTTGGGTTTTAAATTACTTTCAATTGAATAGGAGTAGAGATAAGGCATTTTGTTTGAATCTAAAATTAAAATTCTATTTGTTACTTCATTTAATCTATTAGAAATTTCTTTTTTTGTTTCAATTATAATTTGATTTATCTGAACTGGTTGTGCATTCTTTAATTTATTCTTCATTAATTTCAAGTCGTTTAGAACATATTGAACGTTATTTCTCAAAATAATCATGGAACCCATTAACTTTTCATAACTTTCATATTCAGGGAAATTTTTCTTTATTATTTCATCCATTTTTTCTTTTGAATTTTCATACCTTAAAGTTTTTGAGTATTGTGCTTCAAGTTGGTTTAACGTTTTTGTGAATTCAATTAACCACCTTTCACCTATGTAATAAGAGTAGGGGTATTCAGTATCACCACTATATAATAATTTCAAATAATCTGTTCTTTTTTCAAGTATAGTTAATGATTTTTCAAGTTGTTTTTGTTCGTCCCATGAATCATAAGGTGTTCTTTTCATTTCATCTTTAAATTCTTCAATTGATGTTTTCTTTTCTTTTTCTTCTTTTTTAACTTCTTTAACTTCTTTAATCTGGAATGTTTTCTCTTCATCTAAAAGATATCCATTCTTTTGTAATATAGATATTGCCTTCTTAGTTTTAGGCCCTAAAACTGGTGCATACTTTACAATGGGTTCCGCATCAATTAATTTTCTCTCAATTAATTCATCATACTTCTTTTGAAATGAAATGTAATCTTTTTTATCTAGACATTCCTGTAAAAATTCAACATCAGTTTTTTCAATTATTACTTTTTGATTTTTATTCTCGTTAGAATTAACATTATCATTAGCATAAATAGGCGTAACAGTAAATAAATGTGCGGCCAACATAGCGCCCGCTACAATTTTCTTAGTTTTGAAGCTCCTCATAGGTCCTATTTCAGAGAGTTTAAGGTTTAAAAATGTTATGTTTTACTAATAGTAATTAAATAAAGACATAATGAAATGGAAAGGTTTAAATATTCTGAACCCTTAACTTTTTTAATGCACTCACATATGATGAAGAAAAATTCAATTAAACAAAAATTCAACAAATTTGTTATAATGGGTTTAATTTTAACAGAAAGCATTTTAATTTCATGTGAGAGATGTAATAATGATGATAATAACAAAGGTGTAAATATGGTTTCTCAATCTACTAAAGAAATAGAACATTCAAGATTAAGTACGATTACATATTCAAAAACACAACAGGAAAAAAATGTAACTTTAAATGAAAAATATGCTAAAATTCCAAACACAAATTTTTCTGCTAAAATAAGTGGAAATGAAATACATATTAAAGATGGTGAAAAAACATACAAATTAGAAAACTCAAAAAACTTTTCTCATATTTTTGAAAACAATGGTACTATTTATTTGACTGGAGTAAATGAAGGATATTTACACTTTTCAAGTTATGAAAAATCTTTAAAAGAAAAAAGAGATTTTTCATTTCAATTAATCTCTTCAAATGAAAAAATTGTTTCACATTCAATTAATTTTGAAGAGGACAAATTAACAATAAAGGGAGAAAAAGAGGGAGGAAAATCAAATGAAATTGATTTTAATATTAGGTTAGATTCATTAAATACCTTTAGAAACTTTTATGGAACTTTAGAAAAATAATTATTTATAATTTATTTCTATAATTTGGTTCTAAATTTTTTCCCTCATAGTATTCTCCTTGACTTTTTAAGTACCCGCTTATTACTCCACCTGCATAAACTTGTGCACCATAATGAATTCCCCCTTCTATACGGTTTCCATATTTAAATATTATTTTAGGTTCTTTATTTCTAAATATAGTTCCATATACTTGTTCTCCCGCAGAAATAACAGTAGCATTAGTTGTTAAATGGAATTCTTTTGCTAGATAATTTATATTTTCTTCTGTTCTATTTGAGCAAGCCATTATAATTATGTTATCCACCTTTCCTTTCAAACTTTCTAAAAATTCTGATTGTTGTTTCATATTTTCCATATTTAAATAATGATCATCTTTTTGCCTTTCATTTGGGTTCTTTTTTCTTTCGCCTCCAAATAATACTTCTTGACTATTTCCATGAGCACTTATTACTATATTATATTTTTTATTTTCCATTTCCGCATCAAAATTTTGAAGAGTAGTAAACACTTCATCACCGTAACTTTCTTCATATATCCAAACTTGTGCTTTACCTTCTTTTTTTAATCCATTAATTTTTCTAGTTATACTGGATGCTGTATTCTCCCCTTCAATTTTATATGCCGCACCATTATATTCATAATGCCCACTTATAAATATAGTTTGTTCTTTTGTACTATCTATTTTTAATTTATACGTTCCAGTTTCACTATCTATTTCTGTATTATTATGTTGTTCAATTAATGTTGCCGCATCATACCTTCCAAATTTCTTAATTCCAAACGCTTTTCTTAAATCATCAACTATTTGCATAGCTTCTTCTTTACTCTTCCCTTCTTTCATAATTTTCATAACCCCTGCAGTGGCATGAAGTGTATCCTCATAATAATTAAAATTAATGAGAGAATCTAATTTTTCTTCTTTATATTTATTTTGTAATTCTAAAAATAATTCTTTTTCTTCATATGTTAATTCAAATTTTTTTGAATCTTCATCATATTTACCTATCCCAAAATTTTTCATAGATCTAATACTTATCGGCCCCTCACCAAAATCTATTCCTTTTTCCATTAAAAGACCATGAGTTTTAACATCAAAAGTGAGATCAACAATATTTTCAATTTCTTGTTTTTTTCTTTCACTTTTAAGTATGCCAACCAGTTCTCTCTTTGCTTCTGGAGACAATTCTTGAATTACAAAATTAAATGCTTGTTGTCTTATCTCCTTTGTGGCTTTTAAATTATCACGTAAATGTCCACTTGCTAGATTATAATATCCAATATATTCTGAACCTCTTGAACTTGCTTTGTTCATAATTGTTAACATAGTCTCAAAAGATTCTTGTCTTAAAATAGATTCATTTTGTTTATTTTCTTTTTGTGTAATCTGTTCTTGAGGAGACATGTAAAGATATTACTATTAGAAATTTAAATAGTTTTTCATAATTTTAGCAGTTTTACCTTTAATTACATTTTCAATTAAGAAATTAAGAAACTCTTTCTTCTTTTGTTCGTTTAATTCTCCATACATCTTATCTGCAGTTTCAGTATTTTTATTAAAAATATGGTACATTATCAAAAAAGTTTTAACATGATTAGACACATCCTCATTACTTTTTTCCTTTTCTAAAGAATCCAAAATTTTCTTCATGTCTTCATTATACTTATTCATAGAAATTAAATTGTAAACCTCAACCATCCTGAGTAAAATATTAACATCTTTTTCTCTTACTTTAAGTAAGTTCTTTTTAGCGTAAGCGTATGATTTTTCATATTCCCCTTTGTGAAATAAAGCAAAGGCCACTCCGAAAAGAGCAACAGAATTTTCAGGATCAATTTTTATTTTCTTTTCACATTTAGTTAAACATTCATCGTATTTCTTATCCTTTATTAATTGTAAAATCTCTTCACTTAATTTCATTCTAATAGAATTACGTGTAAAAGAATAAAAATCAAATAGTCAAAGGGAGTATTAAGAAAACGAAAAAGAACCATAAGGCCAATATTAAAATCTCATATAATTTTCTCATTTTACATTGTTTTATTTGTAAAGAAAAGGAATAAGTTAAAATTACTATGAAATAGTATGTTGAAATGAGAGTGGCCGCAACGGATATTAAAATTGAACTTGCATTGAAGGGTAGGCCTATCAAATACATTAAAAGTATAATGAAAACATTACAGAAAACTATGAATGAAACGAAGTTTAAATTACCTAAAAATGTATTGAATAAATCTTTTTTGTTTAACATTGAAATTAAATATGAACTTAATAAAGTGATTAAAGAAATTGAAATTCCTAATAGGATTATGTTGAAAACATAATTGTAAATTTGGAATGTTGTGGGTACAGAAATTAGGAAAACTGCAAAAATGAAAGTAATTATATTTTGGTATGAAACGTTTGAATTTATAATTGAAAGTATATCATCACGTGATGTGAAAAATGCCTTTACATATTCAATTAAATTCATGTGTAAATCACCCTATATATTTTAACTTCTTTTTCCTTTCCCTTAACCTTAACACTTTCAGGTTCACTGAACTTAAACTTACTTTTAACTTTGGAATACACTTTTTCACTAACAACAATTTCTCCCGCTCTCGCTTGCCCATTTAAACGTGATGCTGTGTTAACTGGATCACCAATTATGGTATAATCCATATATTTGTGGGAACCAATGTTACCTATTACAACTTCACCTACATTTATACCTATACCTATTGAAAAGTTTTCAATCCCATATTTTTGTTGAACCAAATCCGCGTAAATGTTCATTCTCTTTTGTATTTTAATACATGCATTAATTGTTTTTTCAGTATGATTTTCATGTTTAATGGGAGCGTTAAATATTGCCATTGTAGCATCTCCAATGTATTTTAGAACGGTACCTTCCTCTTCAAAAATCTCATGAGTAATTATATCAAAATGCCCGTTCAAAAGCTCAACAATTTGCTGTGCGTCCAATTTCTCTGAGAGAGAAGTGAAACCTCTTATGTCTGTGAAAAGAATTGTTACTTCTTCCTTTTTACCACCGAGTTCAAGTTTACCTTCAAGTAAATTATCAACTATTTTCTCAGAGAGATATTTAGAAAAGTAATCTCTTGTTTTATTTTTTTCAATTTGTTCTTTTTTTCTTAAACTCTCAAGTACAATTATTACAATGAAAATAAATATGGGTAGAATGTTCATAATAATTTGAAAATGGTTAACGAAATTACCAAGAATAATAGAATAAACTGTTAACCAATAGTTGAAGAAAGTAAAGAGTAAAACACCTGAAAGAAAGAGAAGAAAAATATTGTTAGACCTTAAATATTTCTTAATGACTTTAACATTAACGTAAAGAAGTAAAAGTAAAATTAAATTACTTAATTCTAACATTCATGTCACGCTTCCTCTTGTACCAATAAGCTTTTGAAAGAACGTAAACAGCTTGTGTTGGTGACTCATAAGTAGGTATACCGTAAGATTCCAAAATGCTTAATTGTAATTTAGTGTACGCTCCTCCTGCAGCAACAGCAACTAAAGGTTTATCAGTTGAATTTGAAGCATTAATTATATCATGAACTACTTCCGCATTCAACCCTGCTGTTTGGAATAATGTAATTACAATAATTGCATCAATGTGAGGTTCCTTAACAGCTTCCTCAAGTACAATTCTATACCTATCATTACCAGAATCACCAGTTACATCAAATGGGTTCCCTACAACTACATGGGAAGGTAATTTCTTTTTTAATTTGTTAATTGTTTTCTTATCAAATGATGCAAGTTTCATTTTATAACTTTCAATTGCGTCAACGGCCAAAACCCCCGAGCCACCACCATTTGTTAAAACGAAAACGTTTTTACCTTTAGGTAACCTTGTTAAGAAAATTTTTGAAATATCAAAAAGCTCTTCCAAACCTTGTGCTTCAATTACACCAGCCTGTTTAAGCATGGAACTAAATACTTTAGAATCACCAGCAAGTGAACCTGTATGTGAAGCTGCAGCTTTGGATGCGAGTGTACCTTTACCTGCCTTCAATAAAATTACAGGTTTCTTTAATGTAGTTTTCTTTAACTCCTCATAAAACCTTCTACCTTGCTTAACACCTTCAACGTACATTACAATAATTTCAGTTTGTTTATCCTCTCTTAAATATTCAATTAAATCAGCTTCATTTAACACAGCTGCATTACCATAAGAAATGAATTTGGAAATACCAATGTTTGATTCACCAATTAAATCAATTAAAGTTGAACCTACTGCACCACTCTGTGTAATGAAACTTATTTTACCTGCTTGTGGCCTTTTCATTTTATAAGTGGGAAGGAAAATGCTATCTAAATGCTTTTCAACATTAACAATACCTAAACAGTTTGGCCCTATCACAGCAATACCATACTTTTCACTTATTTCAACGATTTGATTTTCAAGTTCAACTTCTCCAACTTCCCTGAAACCCCCACTAATTATAATTGCCCCTTTAATTCCTTTCTTACCACACTCTTCAAGAGCTTGTGGAACAAGTTTTGCCGGAATTGAAATAATTGCACAATCAATTTTATGTTTAATTTCAAGAATTGAATTGTAACATTTAACACCTAAAATTTCATCACTTGATGGATTAACTGCATAAAGTTTACCTATATACCCACTAATTAACATGTTTTTGAGTATTGCATGTCCAATTTTTGAGGGGTTTTTTGAAGCCCCTATAACAGCTATACTCTTTGGTTCCATAACGTTTTTGACATTAATTTTTTTGTTAACCATAAAAACACCTTTATCTAATAACACGAATGTCCACTGCACTATACCCTCTCGAGTAAAGAATTACTGGATTTAAATCAATCTCTTTTATATCAGGATTCTTTTGCATTATTTGACATACTTTCATAATCAATTGAGCAACCATCCTCCTATCAATTTGAGGTGAACCCCTAAAACCATTTAGTATAACTGAAGCTTTAGTTTCATCAATCATTTCATAAGCATCATCTAATGTAACAGGACATAAACGCAATGAAACATCTTTGTATAATTCAACATGAATACCGCCTAATCCGAAGAGAACAACATCACCGAATTGAGCGTCCTTTTTGGCACCTATTATTATTTCCGTACCTTTCTCTGCCATCTCTTGAATTAAGAAAGCTTCAACATTTTTACCTAATCTATTTCTTAGTTTTCTCATTTCAACTTCAACGTCTTCTCTTTCCACATTAACTTTAACTGCACCCATATCACTTTTATGAAGAAGTTTTTCACCAAGAGCTTTAACTACATACTTCTTAGCATTAAACAATTTGAACTCTTCATTAGGCTTAATTATTAAATAATTAGGAATTTTAATTCCACTCTTTGAAAATAAATCTAAATCTTCTTTTAGCATAAGGAATATAAAAAGTGAAAAGTTTAAATACCTACAAACACAATAAATAAAACGAGTATTACTGCCAATAATAATAGAATTAATCCCACAATGGCGAAGGAGTATTTACTCATGAAGGAAGTATCCTCATTATTTAAATCACAAACTTCTTGAGCATCTTCATCAATTATTTCTTTGGCAATTTTATTTTTTATATTATCAGAATTTGTGTCAGATTCTAATGGCAATTCTTCCTTAATATAAATTTCTTCCTCAAAACCTTGAACTGTTAAAGTTATATCTACTTTCCCATTATGAGAACTTACATTAATGAGATTTTTTACCCATAACTTGTTTAAACTATAAGCAATGTCTCTTGAATTAATGTTAAGCATCCTTGATATTTGTCCGGGTTCCTTGAAACTTTTCTTTATTGAATCTAAAACTGCTTTATCAATTTTAGTTATAGGAGTTCTTGCATGCACATCTAAATCATGTAAAAGAGAATTACCTTTATCGGTTATAATAACTGGACTATTACCTATAATGGAATGAATATCTATATACCCTTTAAGCTTAATGCCACCTAAAATGTTTGCCGCTTCAAATATTCCACCTAACCTTGAACCGAATGATTCAACGGTAGAATCTGCATCAATTTTCTTTAGTACAATAACATCAATAAATTCTAAATCGTTTCCGCTCACAATATCACAAAAGTAAATCTCAATCTAAATTTAAAAATATAACTTAAATGTACAATTTAAATAATTTTAATTCTGAATTAATTATATGGAAATAGTTAGACAACCCATTGTAGTCGTAATGGGCCATGTTGATCACGGTAAAACTTCATTATTAGATAGTATTAGAAATACAAGTGTTCAGAAGAGGGAAAAGGGAGCGATAACCCAGCACATAGGTGCAAGTGAAGTGCCCATAGATATAATCAATAGCATTGGTAAATCATTACTTGAAAAAATGAAATTTAACCTTAAAATACCAGGTTTATTGTTTATAGATACACCCGGACATGAAGCGTTTACTAATTTGCGTAAGAGAGGGGGAAGTATTGCAGATATTGCTATTTTAGTTGTTGATGCAACGCAAGGTTTTCAACCTCAAACAATTGAAGCTATTAACATATTAAAAGAATATAAAACACCTTTCATAGTTGCCATGAATAAGGTCGATTTAGTTTATGGTTGGAAAAAGAAAAATACAAAATCTATAATGGAATCAATTTCACAACAAACACCACAAGTTCAAGAGGATTTAGATAATAAAATCTATAATTTAGTAGGAAAGTTAGGTGAATTGGGTTTCAACTCAGATAGATATGATAGAGTGTTAGATTTCACGAAAGAAATTGGAATTATACCTGTTAGTGCACATACAAGTGAAGGGTTAATTGAAATATTAATTATGATATCTGCTTTAGCACAGAAATATTTAGAAAATAATTTGAAAACTGATCAAGAATCTAGAGGTAAGTCAAGTATTCTTGAAGTTAAAGAGGTGCAAGGGTTGGGAACCACATTAGATTGTATTTTGTATAATGGTAAATTGAATGTGGGGGATAAAATAGCTTTCGCTACACTTGACGGAGTTAACATTACTACAATTAGAGCATTACTTAAACCTAAACCGTTAGATGAAATGCGTGATCCTAAAGATAAATTCGCTAACATTCAAAGTGTAAGAGCCGCAAGTGGTGTTAAGATAGTTGCACCTAACCTGGAAGGAGCATTACCAGGAAGTGAATTGATAACAATTGAAAATGAAAATGATGAGGAGATAAATTCACTTAAGAATGAAATGAATTCTATACTTAAATTCACTTCGGGAGGAGATGGATTAACTGTTAGGGCAGATACCTTGGGTTCACTTGAAGCCAGTATTAGGTTACTTCAAAATGAAGGGATTAGAGTGGGAAGAGTTAACATAGGTAACGTTACAAAAAAGGATGTAGTTGAAACCTGTGCTGTTAGGGAAAGTAATCCACTTAACGCAGTTATTTTAGCGTTTAATGTTAAAGTTCAAAAAGACGTTGAACAATTTGCTAAAGAAAATAAAATACCAATATTCAATGATAATGTAATTTATTTGCTTATTGAAAAATATACAAAATGGAAAGAGGAAATGTTACAAGAGGAAAAGAAAAATGTATTTGAGAAATTACAACCCATTGGAAGAATTAAAATTATACCTAACTGCTGTTTCAGAATAAATAAACCAGCAATTTTTGGTGTTAAGGTTGAAGTGGGGAGAATAAAAAAGGGAACAGATTTGATAAATGAGAGAGGAGAAATTATAGGTAAAATAAAGGGTATACAAGTTGATAAGACAAGTAAAGATGAAGCAGTAGCAGGTAATGAAGCAGCAATATCAGTAGATGGCCCAACATTTGGGAGAGATATTGTTGCTGGAATTACTCTTTACACATATGTGCATAAGAGGGAAGGTGAAATGTATTTAGAGAAGTATTCGTCACAATTAAAAGAGGATGAAATACAACTTTTACTTCACATATTAAGAATAACTAAACAAAAAGTGATAAGATGAACGGAAAATATTTAACAATAATATTATTTTTGATTCTTGGAAATGTTTTAGCTATAAGTATAGATTATAATGAAACCATAGACATTAGTGGAATTGAAAATATAGATAAAATATATGCTTATGGGGATGAATTGTTTTTAACATTCTCTACGGATTCTTCGATCTGGAGATATAAAATTGATTACGAAGAATTGGAACTTGAAAGAGTAAGAAGCATTGGAAGTGAATTCAATGGAATTAAAGATGTTTGGATAACTGAAGATATAATTTATGTTTTGGAAAATGGTTATGTTTACAAGATTAATTATGATACCAAAAAGGAACTTTTCAAAGGAAACAGTGATTCGTATTTCCCTGATTCACCTTACGCAATAACAATTGGAAATGAAGGAAACCATATTTATTTAGTGGATAGGGAAAGAAAAAGAATTAACATCATGGAAGAGTATGATAAAGATAAATATTTATCAAAAGGTTCAATGAGCGTTTCAAGTCATGGTGTTCAAGCTAATTTTGAGGAACCATATGACATAGCAATTTCAGAAGAAAGAATGTATGTTTTAGATAAAGGATTGGAACAGATTTTTGTTTATGATAGTGAAGAACCATATGAGTACATTGACGTATTAGCTAAAGGGAAGAAAGCATATGTAACAGAAAATCCGTTAAGAATTGAGGTGGATGAACTTTTTGTTTACATATTTGAAAACTATAACAAAATCACATTGATGGATAAAATGAGTGGTGAGAAAATTGAATCGATTGTACCGGAATGTGATGATAAAATTGAAGATTTTACATTCGCGAATGATAAACTCTATGTAATGTGTGATAAAGAAGAATTATTAGTTTACACAGTTGATAAGAGAACTACTAAAACCAAGGAACAAGTAGAAACATTATATTCAGATATATTGAATAGAATTAAAATTGCATGTGAATTGAATGAGGCAGCACAACATTACAAATTAAATGTTCAGAATAAATGTGAAGAGTTTCAAAACATGACATACAATTACACGTACACTAATAACAATGATGCATATGAAGAATTGAATGGTTTAAATGCAGTGGTAGTGGGATATATTGCAGGAGTGGGACCACAATTGAATAGTAAGATTGAACAAAATGTTAGTTATTATATGGATGAAATGTTAGATGAAGTACCATATGAAGGAACTAAAAATTATAGTGCCACGAGAATAATATGGGACTTGCAGGAAATTTTAGATTTGAAAGATGAAAATAAATATCACGAGTTGGTTGAGAAAAGTGAAATTGTTATAAAAAGATATAATGATTTTATAGAAGTTGAAAGTGAAGTTGAAGATGAAAATGAAGAAGAGGAAGAAATAATTGTTAAAGAAGAGGAACTTGTTAAAATATTAAACGATTTTGAATATTATAAACCATTAATTGAGAATTATTCATTCTTTAAAATGAAAGTTTTAGAAATTGAAGAGTTTATAATTGAAGTAGAACAAAATGAAAGTTTAATAGAAAAATTAGAAATTAAAATCAATTCAATTAAAGAAGAGTACGTAGAGTATAAAGAAAATTATGATAAAGTTAATGAAAACATTGAAAGGATTGAAGAGGAATTTAATGAATTGAAACAAAACCTTTTTGTTAACGTTCAAGAAATAGAATTGGAAATGAGTTGCGCGAAAGATAATTTTGAAATTGCTCCTAACGAAGCGTGGGTTTGTTTACAAAACGCAGAGAAATTAATTGAAAGTGAAAAAAAGAATAGTGAAAATCTTGTATTTATGGGTATTTTTGTGTTAGGGTTTATAGGGATAAGTTTAATTTTCATTATTTTAATTGGAATAGGTGTATATAAAATAATTAAAAAGAAAAAATTATTCTAATTTTTCAATATTTAATATCTTAGGGTTTTTGGATTGTAATGAAACATACATAGTTTCATTTGTTAAAATATTTTCAAAAGTAACTTTCCATACTCCTGTATTTGATGTGAAAGAGGTTTTAACTTTAATATTTTCACCCGCGCCTATGAATTCATTAACTTCATCACTACCCATTAAAGTATGTGCGGCAACAATGGCTTGCTCTTCATAAGTTATAATTGAATCTGGAGTGTACCTGTATTCACAATTTTTAACAATCTCAATAGGAATACCTGTTTCGTAACCGAACTCTGGGTATTTATACCTTAACCTGTACCTTTCAGGACATATGGTATCAACGTAATATGAAACCCTTACACTTGTAATATTAATACCGTCCATTAAATCTAAACTTTCAATTTCAATAATATCAGCATTCGGATGCTTATTCGTGGCATCCTCAATTATTGTTTTTTCAGGGTCAATCTCTTCAAATTCCCTTTCAGGAGTGGTTATACAACCGAAAAGAAAAAACATTAAAAACAATATAATTATAGAGTTTTTATACATTCATATCACCATTATTTTTACCTTCAAGCGTTATGTGCGCGAGAAGTGCATTAATTTGAATTCTTTCATCTGCACCTTCACTTAAACGGAAATTATATTCACCTATCTTATCAACCAAACGGACTTTAACTGCGTCAGGTAAACTCATCTTTATAACTTCACTATACATTTGATCAATTATATCTTGTCCGCTCATACCATAGTGAACAATTACATGTTCAAGCTTTTTACGTGCATCTGAGAAGTTGCCCTTATATGCATTATCTATTATTTCTGCAACCTCAGTGGGTTTAGCTCTTGAAGCTAAAGTGTAAATTTGTTTTTCTGTTATCTTCTTTGAAGTTAAAGTTGCACTTTGTAAAAGGTTAATTGATTTTCTTAAATCGCCTTCACCCACTTCATAAACAGCATCAATTACATCTTTTGAAATTGTTATTTTTTCTTTTTTAGAGATTAGTTCTAATTGAGTTTCAATGTCTTCCTTGTTTAAACTTGTAAACCTGAATATAGCACACCTACTTTGAATTGGTGAGATTATTTTAGAGGAATAGTTACATGAGAGGATAAACCTTGTTATTTTTGAATACATTTCCATTGTTCTCCTCAATGCACTTTGTGCATCTTGAGTCAAAGCATCGGCTTCATCTAAAAATATTATTTTGAAAGGAACATTTGCTATTGGCACGGTACGGGCGAAATCTTTGATTTTACCTCTTACTATGTTTATACCTCTCTCATCACTTGCGTTCAATTCTAAAAAGGATTGTTTAATGTCTTCCTCGTAAAGTTCATGGGCTAAAGCTATTGCGGAAGTGGTTTTACCTATACCTGCTGGCCCGGAGAAGAGTAAGTTGGGCATATTCTTTTCTTTAACGTAGGCCTTTAACCTTTCAACTATACCTTTATGTCCAACTATTTCATCAACTTTTTTTGGCCTATACTTCTCAGTCCAAGGAATGTAAATGTCTTCATCTTTAATATCATTATCAGTGTTGTTATCTTTATCTATCTCTTCCATAAATAAGAATTAGGAGATTAAAATATATAAATGAAAAAATTAGATATCTAAATCTTCAGCTGCTTTTTTTCTTGCTTCTACTCTTTTTTTCTGTTCTTCTGTTAATTCATCATTATTTTTTTCTATTTGTTTTTCTTTTTTTACCGATTCGGTTGGTTTCTTTACTTCTGGTTCTTTCTTTGGTTTTGGTTTTTCTTGTTTTGTAATTTGAACAGGTTTTTCTTTACTCCATAATTTAGCAGCATCAGCAAAAGTTTTTTTTGCGTCTGCACCTTGGCCATATATTTTCATCCAAAAATCATCACCAATTTTTAGAGTTTCAATTTCTTTTTTAGATTCGGTAACAAGTGATGTTACTTGTTTTTTTATTTCTACTTCTTCTCTTTTTTCTTTTTTAGATACTTTGCTTGTAATGTGCATTGGTTCTATTTGACCACTAATATCCCTATATTTATCAGTTGATTTCTTTGCAAATTCTTTGCCTTCTCTTGATTCCTTCCAAGCAGCATATGCTTCTTTTGCTTTCTTTTCACCTTCTACTGTGGAATGATAAGCTAAAATTGTACTTTCATTCATTTTCAATTTGTTATCCTTTTTATCTTTATACAAAAGAGATACAATTGTCGCTTCTTTATCACTTAATTTTAAGTTTTTCATTTCTACATCAAATTTTTCAGCTTGTTGTTGTGATAATATTTCATCTAAATTAGTGACTTTACTCCTCGTCTTTACTTCATTTGGCCCCCTATCTATTAATTCTTTTGCTTTAAGTATTTTCTCAACATCTAAACCTTCTTTTTTAATCCAAGCTAATGTGCTTGGTGAAAAAGCATCTTTAACATTTATTTTCTTTTCTTCCTCTTTTTCTGGAGCAAATTTTTTCTTAGCTACAACCTTAGTTACAGCTTGTGCTTGCACTTGTTCTTTTACTGGTGCTGGTTCTTGATTTTTCTTCTTTTTTTGAGTCTCTTTTTGAGCTTCTGCTTCGTAATTCATCAATTTGGAGGTTCCTGTCATAAATATCACTGATTGTTAAATCTCAGTTAAACTATAAAAACGTTTTGTTAAAATAAAAAAATTAGAATAGTGGTTGGCCGTCCATTTCTTTAGGTTTTTCAATTTCCATTAATTTTAGAATGGTGGGCGCAATATCCTTTAGGCCCTTATTTTCCTTTAATTTTACGTTCATTAAATCTTCGTCTTTTGAAATTAAATAGAATTTAACTTTGTTCATACCATGCGAGGGGTCAGGCCTACCCTGTTCATCAATCATATTTTCAGCATTACCATGATCGGAAGTTAATATAATAACATAATTTTTTGAAAGAGCAAGGGAAACAACTTTACCTACACATTCATCCACAACTTCACAGGCCTTAATTGTGGCTTCCAAATTACCGGAGTGGCCAACTAAATCAGGGTTAGGGTAATTAACTAATATGAATTCATACTTTTCCTTATTTATTTCATTCAACAATTTATCAGTTAATTCGTAAGCACTCATCTTAGGTTTCATGTCATTGGAAGGAACCTTAGGTGAGGGGATTAGAATTCTATCTTCACCTTCATAAGGAGCATCATCCTGTGAATTGAAAAAGAAAGTAACATGCGCATACTTCTCCGTTTCAGAAATTCTTAATTGCTTAATTCCGTTTTTTGAGAGAATTGTGCCTAAATTGTTTTCAACTTGAGTTTGAGTGAATGCTACAGGAAGTGTCCATGAATCATCATACGAACTGAAACAAACGTAATGTAATTTCACTTTTTTATGTTCAAGAGGACAATTTAAATTGTTAAACATGGAGGTTATTTGCCTTGACCTATCAGTTCTAAAATTGAACCATATGAATGAATCATTATTTTTAATTGGAACGAAATCTTTTGCTATAATTGAAGGTTGAACGTAATAATCCGATTTGTCACCTCTATCATAGGCACCAGTTAATGCTTCGTGAACACTTGAATAGGAAAAACCTTCACCATTTACCATTACGTTGTACGCCTTTAATGTTCTGTCCCAGTTAGTATCCCTGTCCATACCGTAATATCTACCAAAAACAGTGGAAATAGAACCTATTTTTAACTCGTTTATCTTAGATTCAAGCATTTCAATATACTTTGATGCAGATTTCTCAGGAACGTCTCTACCATCTAAACATAAGTGTATGAAAACTCTTGTGAAATTTTGCTTTTTACATAGTTCAAGTATAGCGAACATGTGCCTTAAATCTGCATGTATACCTTGGTCACTGAAAAGACCGGAAATGTGTAAATTAGAATTGTTCTTTTTACAATTATCAATAGCTTCTAAAAGAACTTTATTCTTGAAGAAGGAACCGTTTTTAATTGATTGGTTTATGAGTTCGTAGGGTTGCCATACTACACGGCCGGCACCTAAAGTTAAATGGCCAACTTCACTACCTCCCTGAGTATTTTCAGGGTTTCCCACTGCGTTACCGAAACAATCTAATAATGTTTGAGGATATTTAGAATTGTAAATGTCGTGGTTAGGTGTTTTAGCTAACAATGGAGAATTACCTTCCTTTTTAGAAGATTCGCCCCACCCGTCACGAATAATGAGCATAACTTTTTTCATAATAAAATTATTATCAAAAAGTATTTAAAGGGGTTTGATTTCTAATAGATACACACATGAGGTGTTTTTATTGAAAAGTATGAATGATATTAACGTAATAAAACCCGTAAAAGAAAATGAAAGGAAGGGTATTTGGGACAAAATTAAAAATACAAGCGCAGTCGTAGCAGCCGTGGCAATTATGACCACAGTAGGTTGTAGTTCAAAAAGTGAAATTGAATGGACTGGAGATAAGGATTTAAACGACCAAGACCAAGTTGAAGTTGTTGATGTTGAAGATATAGACGAATTGTTAGATAATGAAGAAGAAAATGATTTTGATGAAGAAGATTCTGATATAATTGAAATTGATATGGAAACTGAAGATGAAGATCAAACTGATGAAGATTTAATTGATGAAGATTCAATTGACGTTGATATTGAAGTCGATGATGAATTACTAATTGATGAAGAACAAGATTTGGATACTATTCCAGATGAAGATACAGTTGTTGAAATTCCAGAAACTATTGTTCACATGAAGTTTTTAGTTGCAGATAACTTAATTGAAGCAGATGCAGGTGAAACTATTGACGTAAACGGAATTGAATATACAGTTAAATATGATAATAATGATGGTAGCATTTACCTTATGAATGGTCAGGAAATTAATAGAATAGAATGGCAAAATTCAAAGATGGTTAATGGTATTGAAGTCAGTTTAAATGATATGTACACAGATCAAACTAAATTTGAATCGAGAGTTTTAGTTAATGTTACTCTTAATGAAGAGAAATATAACTTAATAATAAGCGAAGAAAGTTACGGAATAAGTGCAAAATTAGATGGAGACCACTTAAACTTTATTTACATGAAATTAGATAAAGTATACCCTTGGGATTATGCAGGAAGTAATGTTCAAGTTTTAGAATTTGATAGTGAAATTAACGGAGTTAAAACAACAGCTAATAACCTATTGATAAACGAAAATTCAACGGCATTAGTTGGAACATTTACACTTGATAGTACATATAGTATTGACCTTTACAATGGGAATAATACCAAGGCAATATTGGAAGTCACAATCGGTGAAAGTGTATACCCATTCACAGTTATTGAAAATGAAACAAAAGAAGTAACAGTAGAAGGAAAAACACTTAAAATTGAAGTTGATAAGATGTTCTTTGATGAAATTAACTTTAAAGGATGGGCAAACGTTTTTGTTAATGAAGAGTTAGTAAGAACCTTTGAACAAGATAAACCAGAATATTATGATAATGTTAAAATTGAATTGAAACAAGTTAATTTCATAATAGAATAATTATTTTATGAACGAAGTTCCACAGGAACTTATTTTTACTTTTTCTCTTTTACCTATTTCTGAATTGTTAATTACCACTTGTTTGTAATATTTGTTACGACCAACATACCCTTTCATTTCCTCAAGAACGGTGAATTCAACTTCTTTACCTAAATACATTTCATTTCTCTTTTTAGCTATTTCATTGCATAGTAAACTCATTTCAGTGCTACGCGCATTAATAATATGTCTGTCAACTTGTTTCATTTTAGCTGCAAGAGTACCCTTACGTGCACTATATTTAGAAACATTAACTGTGTCGGGTTGAGTTTTCTTGATTAGTTCAATACTTTCCTGGTGATCCTGTTCAGTTTCACTGGGAAAACCTACAATAAAGTCAGTCATTACATTATTGAATTTATCTTTTCTTATTTCGTTGTTAATTTTAATGTAATCATCAATTGAATTTTCACGTTTCATTTTATTTAATATTGAATTTGAACCGCTCTGGATAGGTACATGAAAAAATTTATAGAATACATCATTTTCATTTATAATATCTATTACTTCCATGTTGTTCATTAAATGTTTAGGATTCATCATACCTATTCTAATTTTCATATCTTTTGTTTCAATCTCACTTATTTTTTTCAATAATTGTGTTAAATTAGTGTTTAAATCTATACCGTAAGCACCCATGTCTTGAGAAGTAACTCGTAGTTCCTTAACTTTAGAATTAACTGCATCCTCAACACGTTTTACAACTTTAGTTATAGGCATACTTGTTAGGCCCTTACGCGCTAAACGAGTGAAACAATAGGTACACGCGGAAGTACAACCATCACCGATAGCTAGAACTTCAATTGGTTTTGAATAGGTATATTCAAGTTTATTTTTATCTTGCTTTTTCATTAAGTTAATTCCTTTAAATTCAAGTGCATAGTTAACCGCATCAATTACACTTTGAAGTGAATAAGTACCTAAAAATACTGCACGGGGAAGGAATTTACGGAAATAGGAGGGGTTACCACTGGGAAGACATCCACACACAATTAAAGGTTTAGTTATAGATTTTAGACGATTAATCATACGCTTTTCAGTTGCATCCTTAACACCACATGTATTTACTATTATAACATCCGCGTCAATTTCATTAGAAACAAAATCATAACCGGCACTTACAAGTAACTCTTTAAGTAATTCAGAATCATGTTGATTTAGAACACAACCATAAGTTTCAATGTAAAAGCGCATTAAACATAATTAGAAAATGAAATAAATAAAAAGAAAAAAATTAACAGCTACCTGAACTACCATCTAATAAAGAAACATCAGATAATGTAGTATTACATTCTCCTGGAACTACAGAAAAAGCCCCACAAATAAATTGTTTATAATATTCAGGTATAAATTGTTTATCTATAGAAACACCATTTACTTTCAAAGTAGGAGAACTAGATACTTTAGCAACGTTGGATTTTTGTACTTCTAAATCTGCTATTTCATTATATGATGAATTAAATTGTGATTCAATATAATCTGTATCTAATTCATTGTTAATTGCCATTTCTTTCCAACATGTTTCCATATTTTTAGAATTACAATTATTATTGATATCTACAGTATATTTTATCCAAGTAGAAGATCCATACTTATTAAATACAATTTTTTCTCTAATATCTTGATTTAATTCATAAGTGCCGTGTAATGAATTATAATTACCATTACTACCACTTAAAATATAAACAGGTTCAAAATCGATAGTGTCATTTAATAAAAGGAGCGCGTCTAAGATTGCATTTTCAGCAACATCTCCATAAGGACAATCACTCATAACATATAATTTAACTACAGGTTTATCTGTTTTGACTAATTCAATAGGTTTAGTTTCAACTGTTTGATTTGCTAAATAAGCATCCATTTGTAAAACGGCTTCGTTTATTCCAACTAAATACTCATCAATAGTATAAGGTTTTTGAACAAGAAGATATTTCTCATCTGAAGAGAGATAAATTGGTTGTTCTTGACCCATGAAATCAAAAGTTAATACATTAAAACCCTCACTATAGTTACTATATAAATACTGTAATTCATATTTTTCACCACTATTTACATAAATCATTCCTTCTAGAATACTTTTTACCTTATTAATAGTTTCATTTGAAACACTAAATTCACCTTCAGTTGCATTCAAATCAGTTGGAGGGGTTGTATTACCATTTCCATTTGCAAGTAAGCTAAAAATCACTATCAATAGGAGGATGCTTACTCCTATTAACATGTTGACTTTATTTTCATTTATAAAATTCATAACATTCATATCATAACACCTTTAGTTATACTGGAAAATTAAGAACAAAACCCTTATAAATGCTTAACCAACTTAACAATGCTATGCTTTGCAAGGAATTGGAAGATTATTTTCATTCGAGGTTTAAGGAATATACTCCAATCCAAGCGAAAGCAATTCCAGTTATAAATTCTGGAAAAGATACGTTAATTATAGCACCAACGGGAAGTGGTAAAACTGAAGCGTGTTTCCTCCCTTTACTAAGTAAAATCCATGAAGGTAATTCTAAACCCATTTCAATACTTTATATAAGTCCTTTAAAGTCATTGAACAGAGATTTAATTAGAAGATTGAGGGAATGGGCACACGTATTAAATTATAGAGTTGCAGTTAGGCACGGGGATACAAGTACAAGTGAAAGGAATTTACAATCAAGAAACCCCGCAAACATATTTATTACAACTCCGGAAACTTTAGGCATTTTACTCACAGTTCCAAGGTATAGAGAATATTTCAAAAACATATCCGGAGTAATTGTTGATGAATTGCATGAAGTAATTTCAAGTAAAAGGGGATTACAATTATCATTAAATTTAACAAGATTAAGAGAAATTACAAATTTCCAAATAGTAGGTGCAAGTGCAACGTTAACTAACGTTGAAGAATCTGCAAAATTTATTTTTCAAGGAGAATATGAATGTGTTAAAGATAAAATTACAGTGGCACCCGAATTTGAAATTATAAAATCCAGTGGAGCAGGAAGTTTAGAAAGAATAGATTCAATGTGTAAAATAATTAAAGAAAAAATGTCGAAGAGGAAGGTGTTAATATTTACAAATACAAGATTTATGGCGGAACTTGTGGGAAACAGGTTAATATCAAATAAATTGAATGTTAGTGTACATCATAGCTCTTTAAGTAAAGAAGAGAGAGAAAGAGTGGAACTTGAATTTAAAGAAAATAAAATCCAAGGATTAGTTTGTACCTCATCACTTGAATTGGGAATTGATGTTGGTGATGTTGATTTGGTTATACATATAAGTTCACCTAAACAAATTAGGAAAGCATTACAAAGGGTTGGAAGAAGTGGACATGCTTTCGGCCAGAAATCTAAAGGTGTAATCATTGCACATAACTCATTTGATTTAACGGAAGCAGAAGTGATTAAAGAATTTGCTGAAAAATTGAAAATTGAAGAAGACGATATAATTTTCCCCTCACTTGAAGTTTTAGCACATTCAATTGCAGGATTACTTATAATCAATAGAAGTATGAGTGCAGAAAAAATTTATGAATATTTCACAAAAAATAAAAAATATGAGGGAATGGATTATGATGATTTTCTGTTGTTACTTGGAGAAATTCATTCAAATGGAGTAGTTTTTTATGATGGAATTAATGTTAAGAGTACAAGAAGAACAAGGGATTATTATTATAGAAGATTAAGTACAATTCCATATTCCTTGAGAATTAAAATGTTACATGGAGGCAATGAAATTGGGGAATTGGATGAAAGATTTGTAATGTCTTTAAATGAAGGGGACATATTCATTACAAGAGGAACACCATGGATTGTTCTAAGTATAGAGGAAGATAAAATTAGAGTTGAACATTCGCGAACTAACACTTTAGCTATACCTGCATGGGAAGGTGAACAAATACCTGTTAAGGAAATAATTTCTGAAAATGTAATGAAGAAAATGAATTTGGAAAAAGAATTGTTAATTGAAGTTTACGCGGACATGTTGATAATTTATTCATTTTTAGGAACGAGAGGAAATAATGCCTTAGCACTTTCAATGGCGAGTAAATTAACAGAACATTTCGGCGCGGAATGTATTGCTAAATCTTCACCGTATGCAATTTTTGTTAAGTTACCTTACCCTATAAATCAAGAACAACTAATCACACAAATTAAAGAGATGAATGTTACACATCAAATTAATTCAATATTAAACAAGAATAATATGTTCGGACATTTATTTTCACAAAGTTCATTTTTCCTGGGGAGAACGGATAAAAATGAAAGGTATTCACCTTTTTATTTACAAAAATTAAGTGATAGTGTCCCGTACAAAGAAGCTAAGAAATATTTTATGTATAGATATTGTGATATTAATTTAGCAGAACTTTTCATTAGAAGCTTGGGAAAGAAAAAAATTAATTTTAAAATACTTCAAAAATTATCAAAGATGTCAAATGATGTTTTGGAACACATGTCAGGTTCACAAATATTAATGCCGGAAATTAATGAATCTACAATTACAACATTCATTGAAAGTGTTCCTGCAAACGTTAAATTTATTTGTGCAAATTGTGGGGCACCACAATTTTCAAGCTTAGAGAATTTACAAAAAAAATGTATTAAATGTAAAAGTGTTTTACTTGCTCCGGTTAGAGATTCGGATAAAAAGGAATATTCAAAAGATGAACTGATGAGGAGAGCTGCTGCATATAATTCTTATGAAAAGAGAGCAATAATTGCTTTGGCAACATACGGAGTTGGAATTGATATGGCCACTAAAATTTTAGCACGCATGCACCCTGATGAAAAAAGTTTCGTTTTAGATTTACTTAAGGCAAGAGATAATTTTATAAGAACAAAAAAGTATTGGTCTGCCAATGATTAAAAAAGTTAGTGAGTTAATTATATCATGCACTTGTATCAAAAGTATGCTCCTAATTCACTTAAAGAATTTGCGGGAAATCCATCTGTTGTTGAAGAAATTAGAACATGGGCATTACTTTTTGAAAATAATAAAATACAAAAACCGTTACTTATAAGTGGTCCTCCCGGTGTTGGTAAAACTGCTTTGGCAATTGTTTTAGCAAAAGAAATGGGATGGGAAATATTAGAATTGAATTCAAGTGATACGAGAAATAAAAATAATATAGAAAAAATAATTGGTGGCGCTTCAGGATTCAGTGGACTTTTTTCAAGGTTTAAATTGATTTTGATTGATGAGGCAGATAATTTTCAAGGTAATGCTGATAGAGGTGGAATAGTTACAATAACAAGAATTATAGAAGAGAGTAAACAACCTATGATATTAACAGCTAATGATGTATGGGACCCTAAACTTGCAACAGTAAGGAATTCTTGTAAAATAATAGACATGAAAAGGATTAACAAGAACACCATAAAAAACGTTCTTGAAAAAATAGCTAACGAAGAGGAAATTATAATCAGTGATGAAGATATAATTAAAATAAGTGAGAACTGTGATGGAGATTTAAGATCGGCAATTATTGATTTACAATCAAAAACCACAGAAGATTTAAGAAATAGAGATAAAGTTATTTTTGAATGTATGAAAGACTTGTTTAACTCAAAGGATTTTGATGCTGCACTTAAATCTTTTGAAAACACAACATTGGACCATGATATGATTAAATTATGGGTGGAACAAAATATTTGTTTAGAATATTCAAAACCAGAAGAATTAGCATATGCTTACAATTACATGTCAAGGGCAGATATTTTTGATGGAAGAATAATGAAAAGACAAGAATGGAAATTACTTAAATATAGTAATTCTATTATGTTAACTGGAGTAGGTTTAGCGAGAGATGGGAAAAATTCAAAATATGTTAAACATGAATTTCCATCATATTTGAGAAGTATGAGTTTAACTGCAAGGAAAAGAGCTACAAGGAAAAAAGTACTGAAAAAAATAAGTGAGAAATGTCACGTTTCAATAAATGATGCTAACTTGTTTATACCTTTAATACAAACAATGATTAAAAAAACAAATGTAGGTTTCTTTGATTTTGAAGAAGATGAAGTAAGTTACATTTCAAAAATTTAAAAAAGAATGAGCAGAAATAGTTTTATGAAATTCTTGAATTTTTTCATTTTAATGGTTTTAATGTTTGGTTTAATTAATGCAGATAGTTTTACTAAAGTGAACCCGCAAAATATTGAAAGTATATCCGTAGAAATTACTCGTTCTGGAACGATAGTTTCAGAAATGGGAATGTTTTCTAACATGGATTTAACTTTAACAATTCCACAAACAACATATTATCAAGTTGTTGAAATGTATGGACATGAAAATGGGGAAGTTAAAAAAGTAGGTGAAAGTGAAATTTTAAATTTCAAAAAAAGTGAAAAGATAAGTTCATTTACATATTCTTACATAGCACACGTAATAACCAATAAAAGAATTATAGATAAACTCACAGATTATCAAGGTGGAATGGAAAGTTTTATTGATGAAAGTGAACATATTCAAATAAATGATATTATAAAAAATAAGGCAAAGGAAATTACAAACTACACAGAAAACGATTTAGAAAAAGTTGCACTGCTTGCCATTTGGGTAAATGAGAATATGGAATATGACCTTAAAGAAGTTGGAAAAAATTCAAATTCAATTGAAGTTTATGAAAAAAGAAAAGGGGTTTGTGTAGAATATACAAATTTATTTTTGGCAATGGTTAGATCTTTAGGAATTCCAGGAAGAGCAATAACGGGATATGTTTATTCACCTGATTATGGATGGCAATTACATTCTTGGGGAGAAGTGTACTTGGATAAATGGATAGGCGTAGACCCTACATGGTTAGAAGTTGCAAGCATAGATGCAACACATATTCCACTCTACTTTAATCATGATACGGTATTAAAAGAAAGTATAACGGCAACTGTAACTTCACAAACACCACTTAAATGGGTAGGAAAAAGCACATTGGGAAGTTCAACTGATGGGATTGAAATCCAATCATTAAAAGAAGAAGATATTAATTATAAAATTGAAAATCTACCAAAAGGAGAAATACAAATAGGAGAAGAAGGAGTAATATTGTTTGAAATTGATGTTGATCATTATATGATATTTCAAGCGAATGTTATTCCTTGTAATTATGAAACTCCACTTATAAAAATGGATAAGGAAAAAATTACTTACTTTTTATCACCGGGAAAAAATTTTGTTCCTATAGGGTATAAAGTTTCTGAGATGGTTAATTCTAATAATAAATATCTTTGTCCTATTACAATTTCGCATACTTTGGGATATGATGTAATAGATGTTAATATTGAAGGAAGAAGAAGAAGTTCATCATTTGATGTTTATGTTTCAAAAATAAGTAAAGAGGAAAATTCATTTAAAGTTTATTCAAATGAGGGAATACCCATCAACATATTAACAAATAAAGAAAGTAATGAAATCAACATTGATAAAAATACCATAAGTGAAGAAATATATTTTCAAAAAGAAGGCATAAACAAAATGAATGTTTTATTTTATACAGAAAGTCAAGTTAAACTTTTTGATTTGGATAATATGGGAATGGGAAGTAAGGAAATCATACCTACAAGAATCACGTTCAATGAAAAAATACCTAATGATGTAATTTCATATTTAGAAATTGATTTTGAATTTAAAAATGGAGATGAAATCACCATAAGTTATTTTATTGAAGGAATTTTAGTTTCAACAGATAAAATTAAGGATAGAAATTATAAATTTAGAAAGGAACTTAACACAAAAAAAATAGGTGTCCAGAACATTGAAGTTAAAGCAAAATCATATAGTGAAGAATTTGTTTATAAGAATAGTTATGAAGTATTTGAACCTATAATTTCATGTGATATTATTGATATTGGAAATGATGAATATCAAATTGAAATTAATGGCCCTGTAAAGAAATATGTAATTTATATAAACGAACAAAAAATTAATTCTAACATAATAACATTAGAAAAAGGAACTAATGAAATTAAAATTGTTTGGGAAGATCTAGCAGGTTACGAGAGAACTTATGTTCAAAATTATAACACAGAAGGAATATTCACAATTATATATGTTTTAATTGGATTAGTTGTTATATTTATTATATACTTTTTCCGTGATAATATAATGAGTTGGTTTAAATGCAAATTGAAATAACTGAAAAGGAAATTAAAAACGCTATTAAAATTGAATTTAATAAGAAAGAGAAAGTGGGAGAAATAAGTTACAAAGAAGATATTATAACCTGTAACCTGGGAAAAGAAAAGGTTACAAATAATTCAATTAAAAAAATACTTCAAAATGTAATAAGTTTCGGTAAGAATTTGAAAAAAGATATAATTATAGATGTTAAGGGATTTGATGATGGAATAGCATCATATATATTTTATTATTTGATTTTATCTGAAAATGAAATTAAAAATTTGAAGAGTGAAAAGGAAGAAGAAAAAAATGAAAATAAAATTTATTTGTGGGCAGATAAAAGACAATTTCCAGAACTTTCAAAGGCAAGTATATTAGGTGATTCTGTTAATTATGTTAGAGAAATAAATTTACTTCCGGGAAATATTGCTACACCTTCATACATAAATGAAGAAGTTAAAAAAATGGCAAAGGAATGGAACTTGAAATATGAATGTATTGATTTTCAACAGATTCATGATTTAGAGATGAACGCGTTCATGTCCGTTGCTAAGGGAAGTTACAATGAACCTGTAATGCCCATAATTAAATATACACACAAAAAAGCAAAAAAAACAATCTTGATTGTGGGAAAGGGAATTACTTTTGATAGTGGTGGGATTTCACTTAAACCTTCAAAGGGAATGGAAGAAATGAAATATGATAAGAGCGGTGCTATTACAACAATGGGAATTATAAGAGCGATTGCAGAAATTGAACCGGAGATTAATGTGATTGGTGTTATGCCTTTATGTGAAAATATGCCAAGTGGTAACGCTACAAGGCCAGGAGATGTTGTTACTGCATATAATGGTAAAACAATTGAAATATTAAACACGGACGCGGAAGGTAGAATGATTTTAGCGGACGCTTTAGCATATGGGATTGAAAAGTATAAACCTGATTATGTTATTGATTTGGCTACATTAACTGGTGCAGTTACAGTTGCACTTGGAAGTTATCACATTGCTATACTTGGAAATGATAAGGAGTTCATTGACTTAATTAATGAAAGTTCAAAGAAAAGTTATGACCAGGTATGGCAATTACCTTTAACGGAAGAGTATGTTGAATTAATGAAAGGTAAATTTGCAGACATTAAGAATAGTTCAGAAACTGGTGAAGCGGGAACAATTACGGCCGCTGCGTTCCTTTCAAATTTTGTTGGAAAAACTAAATGGGTACATTTAGACATTGCAGGAACTGCGCACACAAAAGGGAATTCACCATTTAGTTTTGGGCCAACGGGTGCAGGACTAAGTGTAGTTGTTGAAACTATTCTCAATTTACAGAAGAAAAAATAATATATAAAAAAAAGCGCTGAGGAGCAGGGTTCTCATATACTAAAGTATATGGCACCATTCCAAAACTTCGTTTTGGAAGGTTCCGCCCCTGCAGGACGGGAAGGGACTTCGCGTCCCTTAACCCTGCGCTAACCCTCTGACCATTTTATAATTAACATTAAATTGATATTAATAATAAGAAAAAGCGCTGAGGATGGGATTTTTAGGTAGTTAACAAAGTTAATGTTCTATCGCCACCGCACGGGGTGGTGGGGCAGAACACACGGGGAGGAGGGGGTCTCCCCCTCATCCGCAGTGCTTGAACCCACGCGGGCAGGGCCCACTAGATTAGCAGTCTAGCGCCTTAACCACTTGGCTACCTCAGCTTAAGCTTAATTAGAATGTATAAGTTTTTATTTATTTTTATTAATTTACGATTAAATTACATTATGCGCATACACTTTATGGTGAACGGATTAGGGTTGGGACATCTTTATAGGTCTTTACCGTTAATAGAAGAACTAATTAGAAGAAAACATGAAGTATCAATTTCATCCTTCGGTAAATCTTATGAAATATTAATTTCAAAAGGGTATATGGTCCACGAGTTGCCTGCTATAGGTGAACTCATAACTAAAGAAGAAGAAATTGACGTTAACAAAAGTTTAATTGAAAATATGAAAAGAATTAAACCGAGCGCATTGAAAAAAATAACAACAGCAATAACAAAAAATAAACCTGAGGTTTTAATTGTAGATGGATATATACCTGGAATTTTCATATCAAAAATGTTAGGAGTTCCCGTTATAAGTATAATTAACTGTACCCGTTTATCATACGTTTTCAAACAGATTAACGGATTAATTGAATTCGGTAGTGATGCTGTTTCAAAAACTATAGTTGATTTAAGTTCACTTTTAATTGTGCCCGATTATGAACCTCCTTTCACCATTACTAGAAGAAATTTAGAATTTTTTGGTTCTGAACATAAATTTCATTTTGTTGGTCCACTTGATATAATCAAACCTAAAAAGAAAAATAATGAAGTTTTAATTACAATGGGTGGAAGTGGTTTACAGAATTCTGAAATGAATAAGATAAAAGAGGTTTTACAAAAAAATGGGTACAAGGTTCACAATAGTGGTATGATTGAAAAGAGTGAAATTAATGATTTAATTTCAAGGGCACCTTTTATAATAACTCATGGTGGGCACACCTCTATTATGAGTTGTGTTACTTGTAAAACTGCACTCATTTTAATTCCATTAAAAGATTACACAGAGAGGGTTAACAATTGTTTAGGTGTTACAGAAAAAGGGTTAGGTGTAAGTTTAGACACAGAATTTTTAGATGAAAAAACCATACAATTAGCCATAGAAACGGTTAATTCAAATAAGTGTAAGGAGAATTTAGAGATTTATTCTAAGATTGACACTTCAAAAAATGTTACTCATGCCTGTGATTTAATTGAACAAGTAATTTTGAAAAATCGTAAAAAATAAAAAGGCTCTATTCTTTAATTAATACATAAGAAGGGAAGACAGCTCACCGGGTACTCCGGAGGAAGGTCCGCCCACAATGAACTTTGTGTTTCTTAAGGAAATATGGGGATACAGAAACGATACCTTTCATTCTTAGAATGATTTTATATGACGTTGGAAATGAAAAGGATGAAACGGCCCCTGTACAAGGTAATGATTGTGCAAGCTTAAAGCGCTTAGATCAATGCTGTTAGCCCTTTCTTTCGGTTGAACCTTCGGTTCACATCCTAAAGAAAGCCCTAGGGGAAAGAAATTTTTTCTAGTTAAACAAAAGGTGGCCTATCACCCTTCTTATATTTTTTTATTTTACAAAATTGTTTTTATTATTTTCAATTTTGCCTCACGGAGGCAAAATGCGGGCAAACGCTTTGCGTTTGCGGCACACGTATCCACGTAGTGGATGGTGTGTCCTTTTCCTACGGAAAAGAGGCATGCCAAACGACTTTGTCGTTTGAGCATTACCGGGGTTTGAAGGCGTTACTTCGGCAGAGCCGAAGGGCGTGTTTATTCGTGAACGAATAAACAGGGCGGAAAGCTCACCCATTTACGACAATTTGTGATATTAAACGTTTGATTTATAATATATTTGAACTTAATTTAATACGCATAGGTGAATAGAAAATGATGAAACAAATAACAGTAATTATAGAGAATAAAATAGGGGCCTTAGCAAGTATAACTGATATATTAGGCAAAAGTGGCATAAATATTGTATCAATATCTGCACAGGGATTTGAAAACACAGGTATTGTTAGAATATTAACACCTGATATAGTTACGGCAACTAATGAATTGGCAAAAGCTGGATTTAACGCTCTTGTTAGTGATGTTATTATATTAAAAATGTTAGATAAACCTGGTGAATTATACAAAACAACTAAAAAATTAAGTAAAGATGGAGTTAACATTAGATCCGTTTACATTATTGGTAAAGATAATGAAGGAAGAACAGAAGTTGTAATCGACCCGGAAGATTATAAGAGAGCACTTAAATTGTTAAACTAATTTTTATATTTTTAATTCTTAATTTTAAACATGTCATTATTGTGTAAAAATGAGATTGTTAAAGCTTTAAATGATAAAGAAGTTATACTTCAACCCTTAGATTTGAATAATGTTGGCATAGATAGTGTAGATATTTGTTTAGGCCCTAAGCTACTTATTGCTAAAAAGACAGGTAAAGTTGTTGATATTAAGAATGGTGCAGAAATGGAATTTGATGAACATGATTTATCAAAAGGTCCTTACGATATACATCCCGGTGATTTTATACTTGCATCAACATTAGAAAAAATCGGATTAGCTAATTGTATGGTTGGCACTTTAGAAGGGAGATCATCAATGGCAAGAATAGGTATTGTTATTCATCAAACTGCAGGTTTGTTACATGCTGGGTGGGGGTACCAAAGTCCTTGCAGATTAACCTTAGAAATTTCATCAGTGAACCCTAACCCAGTTAGAATATATGATAGCATGAAAATTGGCCAGATATCATTCATGAGATTAAATCAAAATGTGGACGAAGGATACGATCAGAAGTGTGATTCTAAATATAAAAATATGGAAGAACCTTTACCTTCAAAAATAAATGAAGATTTTGTTTTATATGTTTCTGGAGAGGAAACTAAAG
>CAYOAB010000001.1:0-44712 GCA_964401875.1 Microcaldota archaeon | reverse complement strand
GTTCAGGGGTAAAGAATAGATTCTACATAATCTTCCGGATGGTTAAAATCATCAAAAGAAGGAGGATTTAATGAAATATAATCAAACCAATTTTCATTAAAATACACTCGTGATACATTAATTAATCTAATTATTTTTTTATACATGTTTTTAGGTGAATTAAATTTTTCTAAAAGGTGGCCATAAAACAAAAATAAATTTTCCTTTTTATAAGAAATTCCATTTTGCTTTAAATAAAAAAAACTTTGCTCGTCCGCATAAAATTCTCTTATAAAATCATAACAACTATAAATTAAATTTTCTTTTCCTTTTAAGGGATAATTATATTCATCATAAGTTATAGGTAATTTGTTTGTCCATTCACGGGCATGACATAATTCATGTATAAGAACACTTCCAACATACTCTTTTAGATTATCTTCTTTATGTATCTGTTTCGTATATTTATACAAAGCATCTATAAAAATAATTATTTTTCTTTTTTTAATTTCATGTGTTCCATAGTAATATGCAATTTTTTCAGAATCTCTTTTTAATTCTTCTGAAATTTTATAAAATACATTTATTTTTGAAGGTAAATTAAACTTTTCTGTGAATTCTATTGAATCTTCTTGTACTTGTATTATGTCTTCAATTAATATTTTCTTTTTCAATTTACTATCGATATATTTAATAGAAGGTTTTGAAAAATGAGATATTAACTTCACGTCACTTATTAAAAAGAAAAATATAATAAAGGATTATGTTTCTTCCTCAACTTCAATTTCCTTTTCAGTATCTTCCATTTTTTTCCTTTTTAAGAAAACTACTTCTTCCTCTAACAATTTATTATAGGTTTTTGGCCATTTTTCATCAACTTTAGAGAAATCTATATTACCCCTATCATCTTCAAGATCTTTAAGAAGTTTATTGGCCTCAGAAGAAACCTTAATAACAAAATCCATCTCAAGCAAATCATAATATCCTGTATCTTTAAAGGACTTAAGAATCTGTGAATAAATTTTACCCTTAAATGCAGCTTGCATTATCATTTGTTCCACAGATGTTCCTCTTTCCTCTGAACGTCTCTTCAAGGCAGGTGGAACAAATTTTATCTTTAAATTCTTTGAAAGTGCTCCCAAATCTAAATTTTCAAGTGTCCACTTATCAAGCTCAGGATTATCCATAAACAATGCTTTACATACAGAATCTTCAATCATTTCTCCACGATCAAACCTAAATATTTCTTCAAACTTTTTATCTTCAATATTACTTTCATAACATGTTCCCAATAATCTATAAGTTTGACTTTTACGTCCAAATTTAATCTTCTTTAAGAAGGAATATCTATCCGTAGCAAACATACTTGCGGCAGGAATACCAAACACAAGTTCAAACCTATCTCTTATGTCTTTCAAACTTTGAGCATGTAAATTGTAAAGAACGAAAACTCCTGGTTGTGTGTTCAAAAGGTTAATTATACCTTGAATAGAGGCACGTGAACGTACTTCGTTAATTATTAATGCTGCATCACCCATACGTAAGGTAGCACTTGTTAATGCAACTAATGATAATGTTGAAGAAGTTTCATCAGATTCTCTATCTGAAGCCATTGAACGCATAACTCCAATATGAAATCCTCTTTTACGGTAAGACATTACAGGTATTTCTTCAATATCTTGAATAGGAATAATTCTTGTTTTCGCACCTATTGAAACCACTTTAGCAGCAGTAAATGAAGTTTTACCTACTCCTTTCAATCCTAAAATAGCTTCAGAAGAACCTAAAAAAACCATCATATCATCATACCCTGCAAAGAAAGCAGAAAATGCATGATAATTTAGGTATTCTGCATACGTAAATGGAGTTTGTTTCATTAAACGTAACGCTGCTTGTCTTTCACCAAAAGTAGCTGGAGGCCCCTGTAAATGGCACCTCATGTTTAACCTCTTAAGAACTAAATCAACAATAGGATTATTATGACTGAATGTAACACTTGGTTCTGAAGCTAAAAGATTACTAAACATTTGATCTACTAACCTTGAATTGTAACGGTATACAGTATGACATACTCCAAAAACTGAATGTTCTAAATAAATAGGAGAATTTTCAGAATCCAAATAAATATCCGTTATAAACCTTTTATCTAAAGAAATGGCTTCCATAGGTTCTCCTAAACCACATACCCAAGAAGCACAAGCTCTACCTAAAGCAAGTGCTTGTTCCATCGTTAAAGAAATATTATTTTTGGAAGAATATTCAAGAAAATATTTTCTATACTCTCTTGTTTTTATATCAAATAGTAAATTGAAATCTTTAACTTGTACACTTGAAATTAAACTCATTTCTCTTGCAATCATTTTTCTTGATTGTTTAATAAACTCCTCATTTATTGAATCAATTATTGGATTTTCAATTATGTACCAGTAAGATTCATAATTTGGAACGTCATAAATTGAAATTTTATACCCATATTCTAAATCATATGTTGCCATCTCATGATCTTTTAATTCAGAACCTTCAGGTAAAAGTAATTCTAAACCATCTACAAGTTTCATCATTTTCATATTCAACATGTAAATGAACGCTTGTCTCATGTCTCCTTTTTTCTTAATGAGAAGGTAAATTTTATTGACTTTTAATCCTTTTAAAATCCCTTGAAGTAATCCATTATATTTTTTGTAAGCATCATAATAAACTGCTTTTGTAGGTTGTGGTTCTTTATAATCAATTATAGTTTGTTCTGCAACCAATGGGTTCATTATTAATTCTTCAAATATCTTTTGTAATGTTCTTTTTCTTAATTCATATGAATCATCATCTTCTCTACCATAAATTGAATCTCTTAACATTAATTTTTCTACCTGTTTAAGGAAACTTATATAAGATAAAATAACTTTAGTTTTTACTCCTTCCAATTCAAAAACAAGTTGTTCTTCATATCTAATTTTTTCAAAGTCTGTCCTCGTTAAAGTAATCATTGATTTTATGTGAGCACTAATAAAATCAGAGCTCATAAATTCATAAGGGGAATTTGTACAATCAAACGTAAGCGTATTTCCTCTAATTATTAAGTCCATAAATAAAACTTATGTATAAAAATATATAAATTAACATTCATAAATTAATATAGTGATTAAATGACACTTATGCCTTATGATGTAAAAATAGAATTTTCCCCTTTAAGAATGAAAAAGGGAGATGATAGACCTACACAGATGTTAATTTATGTTAAAAATTTACAAAAAGAAGAAAATTTAACAAGTGTAGTAATTGAAATTCCAAGAGAAATGGGTTTTGATAAAACTGGGGCAGTTAGTAGAAAAGAAATCAGAATAGGTACTCTCAAACCTGATGAAAATAAAGAATTTAAAATAGAATTATATTCCAATCATAGAGCAGAACCTGGAACATATGATGTAAGGATTAAAGCAAATAAACATTATAGAGGATATTCTCATATAATAGAAACCACTGAGAAAAATATTTCTTTGAGAATAGTTTAAATTATTTATTTACTTATTTTTATTATGATTATTCCATTTTTAAGGGAAAGGCCTACTTCTATTTTAATTTTGTTAAGAGATACAAATAAAGAATGGTGCATTTCCTCATTAAATAGTAAATCTGGATTAACTTACCCTCACACAGTTAAAGTGCTTAAGCATTATTCTATGCTTGGATTAGTTGAATTTAATACATTAGGTAGGAAAAAAATAGTTAAATTAACTGAAAAGGGTAAAAAAATAACTTCTTCATTAAATGATATTATTGACATGTTAAATGAGTAATAAAAAATAGTTAGTAATAAATACTTTACTATGGATATATTCATGGTGATACAATGGTGGTAAATATTGCAAACTTATATGGAATGAACATCTTTACTGTTAATGGTAGATTAGTAGGAAAAGTTCAAGATGTTATTGTTGATTTGGAGAAAGGAGAAATAATTAGAGTAGCACTCGAATCTTTATCTTCTGTAGGTTCTAAAGAACAAGCAAGACATATACTTAAAGAAAAAAGTATTCTTTATAAGTATGTTAAATCAGTCGGCGATGTTATAATTGTTGATAATGATTATAAAGAATAATTGAAAAAATAAAGAGTGGGGGGTACACTTCCACTATTCATCTAATTTTATTTTAATATAGTAAAAGAGGTTATTTCTGATTTATATACTGTAACATTACCTTTAAACTTGAAAAAGAAATTATCTATATATTTTTCATGGGTTTTATTAGCTAAGAAAACTGATTTTGTTGCCTTTGATATAAAAGGTTCTAATTTATTCATATGATAATAGAATTTTCTTTTTATTTTGTTTGCTTCACGAGATGAAGGAGTTAAATCATAAACATACATTAAATTATATATTATTTTCATATTGTATCTATAGATACAAAATATTAATAAATTAATATAATATATAATAATAGAACAATACCTCTCTCCCTCCCCCTACTAAAAATAAAAAAGACTGAATATATTATTTTAAAAAATAGCTTACTTCCACTATTCATTTTTTAATTTGAGATTTTTTCATGGAAGTACAATTAAAACCTAAATTTTTGAGTATATCACATTCAATAGATGCTTGAATACCATCTTTACAACATATAATATAAAAAAAGTCTTTTTTTAATTTGTTTATGTTTATTTTTTCTTTAGATAAGTCTATTATTATTGAATTATTCCAATCTATTTGTGTTGGAGTTTGAAATGTTGATGTATCTATAGATACATTTTCCAAATATTCTTCAATTTCTTCTCTTATTTTAGAATACTCAAACTCAACCCCCCCAACACTCGCAGCAGTCTTAACACCACCTTTATCAGATATATTACATAATTCCCCAATTCCTGAAGATAATTCATATGTACCAATGTTTTTCGCCAATTTAATTATATCATCTTTTTCATAAGTTATGAGAGGTCTTACAATTAATTTATTAATTCCAGATTGAATCGCATTCAAATTCTTTAATGTTTGAGTTGAAACCTGTCCTAAATTTTCACCTGTAATTATAGCATCACATTTATTTTTTATACATGTTTTTTCTGCAGTAGTGTAAAAACATTTTTTCAAAACAACTTGTCTATAAGAAGGAGTTATTTTTTCTTTAATTATATTTACTATTTTTTTACCGTCAATTACATAAAACTCAATTTCTATTCCATTCGCCCATTCGTCACACAATTTTCTATATATTTCATAAACTTGGTTTAAATGGTCTTTTCCACCCAAATTAATAAACAAGAAAATAGGTTTACAACCTCTTTTCATAATTTCATAACTTGCAACAGGTGAATCTAATCCTCCTGAAAATAAAACTAAAACTTTACCTTCACTTCCCAAAGGTAATCCGTAAGGACCTTTATGAATATCTTCATATATTTGAACTTTATTTTCCCTTAAATAAACAAAAATTTCCAAATCATATTCTTTTAGTTTAACTATTCCACCTTCATTGAATAAAACTTCACCTAATATTTTTTGTAATTGAATGGAATTCATTCCTTTATGATTCAATACTTTACCTGTAATTCTAAATTTTTTACCTTTAATATCATTATATTTTTCTTTAATTTTTTCCTTAAGTTCATCTAATGTAGTAAAATTAAATTCATCAACAAAAGCAAACGTTGCAATCCCAAAAGTTCTTTTTAATTTATATTTAATTTTTTCTTTATCTTCTTCATCAATTTGAAGTAAAAATTTACCACCATCTTTTCTTATTTTTGTAATGTTTAATGATTTCTTTAAATTATCTTTCAATATCTTTTCAAATTTACTTCTAGTTTGAAAACCTTTCAATGTCATTTCACCAAGTGAAATTGCAACTTTATACATATATGAATAAAAATGAGAAACAATTTAAATTATTCATAATTTATTATAGAAGTATGTGTGGAATCAGCTTATGTATCTATGGATACAATTTACCCTCCCTTTCTCACCGAGGCCCAGATTCAGAGTCCTCCCTAATCAAAGATAATTTACAATTCACACACAACCTCCTCTCAATAGTAGGAGAAAACGTTAAACAACCATTTGAAGACCAAGGAGTTTTTTTGGCCAACTGTGAAATATACAACTGGAAAGAATTATGTATTAAATATGATATAAAAGCAAGAAACGATGCAGAATTTATTTTTAAATATTTAGAATCACAAGATAAAATTGAAATTACAAAATTAATGAATGAATTAGATGGTGACTATGCATGTATTTATTACAGAGATAACACAATTTATGCATTCCGTGATCCCTTAGGTGTGTTTCCCCTTTTCTATTCACTTAATCCACTTATATTCAGTTCAGAAAGAATAGAGGAATTGATTGAACTTCACCCGCGCACAATTTTAATTCACAATGTAAAAACAAAAAAAACTAAAATAAAATATAATGATTTTTTTTCTTTAATTCCTTCTTCTTCCTCTTACAAAGAAATTAACAATTTACTTTCTAAAAGTGTAGAAAAAAGAATAGTTGACAATCCCATAATTCTCTTTTCAGGTGGAATTGATTCACAATATTTAGCATTAAAATCTCGTGAATTAGGTTACGAACCTACTTTAATAACTTCATATTCAAAGGATAGTGAAGACATTAAATACGCACGTGATTTCAGTAATGAATATTCATTCAAGTTAAATGAAATTGAATTTAAAAAGGAAAATATAGAAAAAGATATTAAGAAAATAATGGAAAGAATAAGTTCCTGCGATTCTGTTAAAGTGGGTATTGCTATTCCAATATATTACGCTTGTTCCCTATCACAAAAATTCAAAAGTAAAGTTATATTTAGTGGTTCCGGTGCCGATGAAATATTTGGCGGGTACCACAGGTTTAAAGCTGAAAATGAAATTAAAAATGAATTAATTTCTTCACTTAGAGACATTTATGAAAGAGATTTGTACAGAAACAATTCATTAGCAATGACTTTCAGTAAAGAAATGCGTGTTCCCTATTTAGACAAATCACTTGTTCTTTCTTCTCTATCATTAGATAGAAAAGAACTATATGAAAAAAAAATATTACGCGACATTTTGAAAAATGAATTCAAAATAAATGATAAATATTACATGCGCCCAAAGAAGGCAGCACAGTATGGAACAAAATCAATGAACTTGTTACGTTCCCTTTCAACTAAAAACATTACTTCACATCTTTTTAATTTGCACAGAAAGAAAAACATAAAGTTAGGAGCATTATACACAGGAGGTAAAGATAGTGCTTACGCTCTCTATTTAATGAAACAAAGAAATTACGAAATTTCCTGTCTTATTTCTATTAAAAGTAAAAACCAAGATTCATACATGTATCACACACCAGAAATTGATAGGGTAAAAGAACACGCTCATAAAATGAATATTCCCTTAATTCTAATTGAAACAAGTGGTGAAAAAGAAGAAGAATTAAAACAATTAAAAGAAGCGCTTGAAAAGGCCAAAGAGAAATATAAAATAGAAGGTGTAATCACCGGAGCTTTATTTTCAGAATATCAAAGACAACGTATTGAAACAATTTCTGATAAAATCGGCCTCCGCGTATTTTTCCCTTTATGGCACGTTGATCAAGAACTACACATGAGAAGATTGTTAAAAGACAAATTCAAATTCATATTCACTAAAGTTGCCGCGGAAGGTCTTGACAACTCATGGCTCAATAGGGAAATAACAGAAAAAGACATTGAAGAACTAATAAAATTAAACAAAAAGTATGGAGTAAATGTGGCCGGCGAAGGTGGTGAGTTTGAATCTTTCGTGATTGATTGTCCTCTGTTTAAATAATTTTTTATTTTATATTAACTCATGTGTATTTTTTGTGACATTGTAAATAAAACAAAACCTTCTACTATTGTTTATGAAGATGATTTTGTAATGGCTCTCTTAGATATAAATCCAATTACTAAAGGCCACACTTTAATAATCCCAAAAAAACATTACGAAACATTTGATAAAATTGATAACGAAACTTCAATCCATATATTTTCTTCAATTAAAAAATTAATTCCTTTGTATGAGGAAAAATATAAGATGGATGGTTATAATTTAATATGTTCAAATGGCCGTGAGGCACAACAAGACATATTTCACGTTCATATACATTTAATCCCACAATATAAAGAAGATACTATGAAGATTAAATTTCATCGTTAATTAATATTTATAAATATCAAAACGTTTTTATTATTTGCCTGATTTTCTTTATTCATGCTTATTACAGCAAAAGTTCAAAGTAACATTCAAAAAGAAAAAAATGAACTGTTGGAAACTAATAAAATCAATAAGAACGAATATACTTTAACTGACCTAAGTTTACTTCTAAACACTTCACGTAAACTTTTATGGAAAAAAATAACTAAAGAAGAAAACAATTTTTATTTAACTTTAAACGAAGCATATTCAACATTAAAATTTGAAATGTTCAAAAACGATTTTGGGTATTACACAACTCAAGAAAACATTGAAAAATTAAAACAATTTATAACTGAAAATGAAGATTTTTTATCTACACATATTTCTTTTAAAGAAGGAATAAATCAAATAGCAAATATGAACAATAACTTCTATAAAAACATAAAAGAAGGAAAAATCAAATTCATAAAAAACAATTCCTTATTTATAATTCCCGTTTTAACTTCAAACAATTCTCTTTATTTAAAAAAGGAAGACATAATTGAAGCAAACAAAACAAATAGTTCTTTCAAATATTATAATAAAAAATCAATACTTTCATTACTTGAAAAAATTGATTATGCTAAATACTTAAATAAGGAAATCTCAAAAAACAAATACGCTCCCATAACATTAAATTTAACTTTTAATGATTTAACTATTACTATCTATTCTAAAAATTTTAATGGCCAACATTTCTTTTCAATAAAGGAGATTGAAAAAACATATTTTTTTGTTAATAAAGTTAAAGAAAAATTAGATAATTTAATTCCATTAAACAAAACAAAAAAACAAATGAAAAAATACTTTTTTGATTCTCCTTACCGTTTATGTTCCAAGGAGAAAAAAATATTTGTTAAATTAGAAAAAATTAATGATAAATTCTACTATAACGTAGAAGATAAAGAAAAAATCAAAGAATTATTCAATTAATTTTCCCTTGCGCTAAAGTTTCATTACCTCCACCGTTTCCTTTACCTTTCTTTTTGAAAATATTATTCATTTCTTCCCTAGCATTTTTCCCACTATTTTTAGAACATCCAATTACAACAAATCCCTCATTATTTATAAGTGCAACCCAATTACCCTCACTTATATTTTTGTTTGCTATTTTAACCATAGTTTTATTGTCCATTTCTAAATCTTCAAATATTCCATTTTTATATTTATCAGATTCAATTTCAACTAATTTCTCTTGCATTTTATCAATTGTTTTTCCCCTTTCTTTCCATTCATTAAAGAACCTTTCACATGTTTTACCTAATTCACTATAATTAACTGAGAAAACATCACACGATTCTTTCAATTTTTTTTCCATTTCTTGTACATAATTAACAGCAGCTTCCCCTGCACAATAAGTTAACCTAACAACACCATCTTGTATTCTTTCTGTTTTAATTATTTTTATTGAACCTATGTAAGATGTATTTTCAACATGTAATCCACCGCACGCTTCAACGTCAATGTTTCCCACTTTAATCACCCTAACTTTCTTTCCTGGTGATCCTCCACCTTGATATAATATAAATCCATATTTCTCTTCCGCTTCACCGCGATCATATTCCTTAATTTCAACATCAATTGCCCCTAAAACAATTTTGTTTGCTTCCATTTCAATTAAATTAATTTCTTTTTGTGTAATGTTCTTATAATGTGTAATATCCAAACTTGCCTTATCAACATTTTTACTTGCTCCAGCTTGCCAAATATGTTTACCCAATATTTTTCTACATACTCCAGCAACTAAATGTGTAGCAGTATGATGCCTCATTAAACTCATTCTTCTCTTTCCATCAACTTCACAAATAACTTTTTCTCCCTTTTTTATTCCCTTAACTGTTTCTAAAACATGAAAAATAACTCCTTCATATTTGTATACTTCCTTAACCTTATTTCCATTAATTGTACCTTCATCGTACGCTTGTCCTCCTCCTTCAGGGTAAAAACAAGTTTTATCAAGCACAACTACATTATTTTCAATATTTAATACTTTTGATTCACATTCAATGTATCCTTCATAATATAACATTTCCGTCTTTGGATATCCTTCCGCATTATATTTAACTTTCTCTTCTTTCTTCTCATTGAAAATATGTCTCTCAGTTAACTTAGTATAAAAATTCTCAGGTATTTCTATTTTCAATTTCTTTTCTTTAGCAACTTGCATAATGATTTCAGGTGTAACTCCATTGGATTCATATTCTTTAAACAATATTTCCTCACTTATTTCACCTTTTTTACTTAATTCTTCAACTCTTCTCCTTGCCTTTTCAACAGTAGTATTATACTTTTCAATTTCATTTGCAAATAAATCTTTCATACTTTCTTTAGCAATTTCAAGTTCAGGGAACATCTCTTTCAAATAATCAATATGAATGTTAGCTATTTCTTCTAATGTAAATGGGTAGTTATATTTATCTATAAACATCTGTGCTCTTCTCAAAACTATTCTTAAATTATATCCGCCACCCACATTACTTGGTAATCCACCATCTGCAAGTGCAAAAACTAATGTTTTAGTATGATCTGCTATAGCATAAATTGCTTCAATTGGAGCTAACTTTTCTTCAATTTCATTATAAGAAATACTTAATTCTTTACCTACTTTTTCTTTAGCTTTTCTTATATCATCAACATCATCAATATCCAACTTACCTGCGAGTGTGGCATATTTTAATTGAAGTTCTTTATCATACTTAATTTTACTTTTCTTTATCATATATTCTACAGCATAACCTAAACTTGCATCATAACTTGTAGGTGCACCTGACATATACCACACTAACCTTTCAAATCCCCATCCAACATCAATAACTTTCATTGACAATTCTTTAATTTCATCTCCTTGTTTTGTATATTCAGTAAATACTGAATTAACAAGTTCAACACCATTAGCAAAGGTTTCAATGCAAGCACCGAAAGAACTCAAATCAGGCATTGCCCAAACGTCTTCCTTATATCTCAATTCTTCTTTTTTAACTCCAATAACTTCGGTTAAACATTTATAATTTAATTCAATACATTTCTCTTTCCAGTACGCATGTTCATTTCCGTCCAAGAAAGCATGTTGCCCCGCCATAATAAATGAAGTGTGATGTCTTCCAGTAACTCCCACATTAGACAAATCAGGAAACCTTAAACACATTTGAGGAACGATTAACGGATTTGTAGGATATTCCCATACCACTTTCCCTTGTTCTAACCTCATAAAATCTACTATTGATGCAATTGTAAAATGTAAATCACCTCTCCACCTTGCGAGGACAGGATACCTTTCAATCTCTTCATGTCCATTCTTTTTGAAAAAATTAGCAAATTTATTCCACGTTCCTACATAATCACCCTTTTTCCAATCCTTTTTAAAGAAAGAATAAGGTTCACAACTAGCATCACCACATGTTTTTACTTTATTTATACTCCAGAAATAAGCACCACACTTTTCACATTTCTGCCTCGTAAATCCTTCTTTTGTAAATATATCTAATTTGTAATGTTTTTCGTAATCTTTACTGAACATTTCCCTTAACTGCTTTTTATTCATACTTATATTAAGTTCAAAACGTTTATTTATTTTTGTAGTTTAAATCTTCCTATGCGTAACATTTTAATATTTATACTATTATCTGTAATAGTTGTAATGGGTTGTATAACCGAACCTCCAGAGGTAACCCCTAATACAGAGCAGGGAGATTTAGAAGTAATTTCTTTTGAGCTTTTAAATGAGTCCTCATTATTTTTAGGAGATTCTTCTCAATTTATTTCAGAGATCTCTTCCACTTCTACAAATGCTTCATATATTGTGAGTATAAAGATAGGTGAGGAACTGGTATATTCCAAAGAATTTAAAGGAAATCTTACATTAAATGATACATTTTATGTCCCTTTTAATGGTAAAAACAATTTAACGTTACATGTTTACTCAAAAGATCTTTCTAATTTCATTGAAAAAAATCTTGAGAATAATGAAATCACAATTCCTTTTTATGCATATTCCTATGGGAGATATGACTTTTTAAGTAGTACAACAAATTATAGTATAATTTCTAATGAAAAAATTCATTCTGTAAAATTAAAATTTGATACTCCTGTTTACATTAGTTCAGTAGCAAGTATTATTCGCACTACTGCTCAACTTAATATAAATTCTAAATTTATTTATGAAATTGTTAATGACAATGATGGAGTTCCAGGTAATGAATCTTTATTTGAGTTAACAGTTCCAATATACAAAATAGGAAACAATTGGGAATTTTTATTATTACAAGGAAAAAATCAATTATTTGAACCTGGTACTTATTGGTTAAATATATATGTTGATGATAAAAATTTCTTAAATTTAGCATGTCACAATGTTTTAAATTCAACAAATACATACATTGGTAATAAAATAAGTGATGAAATAAGATGGAAACAAGCAGACTGTGAACCATATTTTATGATAAGTTCTTCAAAATTAATTGAAACTGGCTATGATTTTGAAAATAGGTTTTCAATTTTTGATGTTAATTTATCTAATTCATCATAATCTTTAATTTTGGTTTTTTCCGTTATTATTTTTATTTTTTTGTTTTTAATATTTTCTTGAACATATTTTGGAACCACCAACATAGAAACAAAAGTTTCTCCATTTAACATTTTCAAATTAGTAATTTTCCTTTCTTTTATTGTCCTTTCAACTTCCTTCTCACATGTTTTTTTAGCATCATATTTATCCGAACAACACGCGAAACCCATAACTGTCCCATATGTAGTAACATAATTATAAAAAGGCCTTACTATTTTAAATGATTTCATAAGAGTTTTAATTATTCTTATATGTACTTCATCTACCATATAAGGTGTTTCAATATGTAAACTAACAACTCCTCCTTTATTTAATTTTGATTTAACTAAATCATAAAATTTATTTGTATACAAAAACAAAGAAATACTTCCAGGGTCAGTTAAATCTAATATAATTACATCATATTTTTCCTTTGTATTTTTCAAATATTTTATGCCATCTCCTATTATCAAATTGGCTCTTTTATCTTTAAAGCATTTTTCATTTATTTTACTTAAATATTTTTTTGAAACTTCAACAACTTCTTCATCTATTTCAACCATATCAGCTCTTTTTACTATCTTATGTTTAAGTGTTTGTTTTAAACTTCCTCCATCTCCACCACCAATTATTAAAATTTTTTCAGGTTTAGGATGAGTAATTAAAGGCACATGGACTATAGGTTCGTGATACATATATTCATCATTTTCACTTGTTTGAAAACTTTTATCTAATCTTAAAACACGACCAAATTTTTCATTTTCAAAAATTTCAATTTTTTGATATTTGCTATCTTTTTCAAATAATTTTTTATCTTTTTTCACAAGATAATAATAATTCTCATCCAAACATTCTAAAATAAAATTCACTAAAATCCCTCTATATTTATATTTTCTTTATTTACATTATTTTCAAGTAAAATCTCCTTTACTTCTTTGGCCATTACTGATAATCCACATATATAATATGTACTTTCTTTATCAACATTTTCTTTAACCACAGATTGAACGTGCCCTTTCTTTCCAGTCCAATTATCTTCCCTGCTTAAAATAGGAACATATTCAAAATTATCAAATTCTATTTTCATGGTTGTAAATTCTTCATGATAATTTAAAGTTTTCAAATATCTTGAACCATAAATCAACGTGATTTTTTCAAATTCATTCATTCTCTTATTCATGTAAAGTTCTCTCAAAATACTTCTAATGGGAGTTATCCCCGTACCTGTAGCAATTAAAATTAATTTTTTATTTTGATTTTTATCTAATGTAAAATGTCCAAAAGGACCTTGGCAAATAATTTTATCTCCTTCATTTAATGTGTTAAGGTAATTTGTAAATTCTCCACACACCTTAAATGTAATTTCAATAAATTCATCCTTATTTATTGATGCCACTGAGTAGGCCCGACCTATTTTTTTATCTCCTACTTGTGCCTTAAGCATAACAAACTGTCCCGCTTTATACTCAATTTTCTTATCTGTTTTTATGTAAAAAGTTTTTACATCTTCACTTCTTTCAACTATTTTTTCAATAACTCCCTCTGTTTCAATTAACATACTAAACATCTCTCTTTACAAACATATCTGCTAATATTTCTAGTTCCCTTCTTTTATCGTTATTTTTAACAAAACTTAATCTTTTTTTCCCTTTATCTACTAACTCTTCTGCATAAGTTTTAGCATAGTTTATAGAACCTGTTTCTTTCATTTTTTCAATTGCCCACTCAATTTCTTCTTTACTATTTTCTTTTGCAGACAAAATTCTAACAAGTTCATTTTTATTTTTTTCGTCTAATTTTTTAAGTGCATCAATAACAATTAATGTTCTTTTACCTTCTCTTATATCCCCACCAATTTCTTTCTTATATTTTTCTTCTTCTCCTATTAGGTTAAGTACATCATCTTGTATTTGAAAAGCTAATCCAATTTCTAAACCAAAACTTTCCATTTCTAAAACTTCTTCCTCATTAGCACCTCCCAAAAAAGCACCAACTTTGGCAGAAGTGGCAATTAATTCTCCTGTTTTTCCTATAGCCATTTTAAAGTAATCTTCTTCTGTTAAATTCCATTCATTGTTATATATCCATCCTAATTCATAACCCTGTCCATTTAATACTTGTATAAATCCATGGGTTAAATATTTTACAACTTTATCTTTTTCATCACAAGATAATTTTGAATTGGAAATTGCCTTTAAAACATGAACAAACATACCATCTCCTGCATTAATAGCGAGTGGAATTCCATGAAGTATATGTATACAAGGTTTACCTCTTCTCAATTCAGAACTGTCTTCTATATCATCATGTATCAACGTAAAATTGTGAAATATCTCTATGCCCGAAGCTATTTCTAATCCTCTTTTATATTCCGAATTAAACGCTTCCATCATTGTAAGCATTAAATAAGGTCTAACTCTTTTACCTCCCCTTTCTAAAAAATCCCAACACAAAGCATAAACACTTTCAGGAGCAACATTTGGCATAATTTCTTTCATATTATGTTCTACTTCTGAAATTTTTTGTTTAAGATTGTTTTTAAAAACATCATTATCAGAATTCATATTTATTTTACATTTATAACTTTTATAAACAAAACCCTATTTATGCAAGAACATAAAAAAAGAGCAAAAATAAGTATTGAAAAACTTAAATTACGTCTAAATGAAATTCAAATATCTAAAGAATATATTTATTTGTTTGAACTAGCAAATCAATATTACAATGATTCTATTCATTATTTTGAGAAAGAAGATTATTTCACTTCTTTTGGTTGCTCTGATTATGCATATGGTATATTAGATTCAGTTGATTATATAATAAATGGAAAATTTCCAAAACCTTAATTTTATCTGGCTCCACTTCCTCCTCCTCCCATTCCTCCACCAAATCCACCTATTCCTCCAGAATATCCTCCTCCAGAATATCCCTCAGAGCTTTTTGATACATAACTAGGTCTAAATGAATTTGTCATATTTAATGCCAATGGAACTGTGAAGTATACATGAGAAATTGAATTTTTATTTATTTTCTCTTTTGGAGACATTTTTTTCATAATATTAATTGTTTTGTCTGCTACTCCCAATGCTATTGCATATGTTAAATATTCATCCCATAATTTAACACTTTCAGGAGGATGTTCTTTCATTAAACTATAATCTGTTATATACTTTCTAAAATTTTCCCATTTTAAATTAAGTAACCTTCCTTTTTCAGTCCATTTAGCCAACATTATTTTTTTACTTTTGATTATGATTAATGTAACAAATGCAAATAGTAATCCAAATAGAGCTAAAGGTTGGAAAAACATAATTATAAATGTTAATAAGATATAAACCCCTATAGAAATTATCCCAATTTTATTACCTTGATTTTCTACAAATTCACTTTTCTTATTAATTTTACTAACATGCATAAAAAATCTATTAATGAGTTGATAATATTCTAATTTATTTGCACTTCTTTTTTCAAATTCTTTAATACTAAAAGTCTTATTTCCAAATTCCTTTTTTATAAATTCAAGTAAACTCTCTTCAAACTTTTGCAATTTCATTTTTTCCACTTTTATATGATCGAATGTTAAAAACACATCATTATTTTTTTCTTCTATGCTTGCTATACCTTTATTAACAAAAGACATAATAGTGGAAATTATTGCATTTTCTTGATCCTTCATATTATACTCTTCATCTCCTTTAACAAAAAATATAACTTCAGCAGGAGAATGCTCGCTAGGTATTTCTCTTTCATATAATGCATTATAATTTATTTCCTTCGCTGTGTATTCTTTACCATATAAATAGTACATAATAGCAAGTATAATAAAAGGAATAATCAAATAAAGTAAAAATAAAAGAGACAATATCATTTCTAGAATCCCTTTATATTCTCTATATAATAATTCTTTTTCTTCTATCTCTACTATATCTTTTTTTGATAAATCTTTTCTATATATAAAGTTATTACTTTCAACAAACCATTCCTTTGGCATTAACAAATTAATTTCAAATATTTCATTATTTTTTTGAGTAGAATATATTTCTAATGTTTTATCAAATTCATTAACTATGTAATTATTATCTTCTTTATGTATGTAATAAATTATATTTTTATTTGTTTCATTAGAAATCATTTCTTCATATATAATACGCGTTTCATTAGTTTCTTCATTAAACACTTCTTTTTCTATTGTTTCAACAACCTTTTCATTAGTGTATATATATTCAGGCATAACTATTTTAACATAAATGTTAGCATCTTGATGTCCTTCTCCCCATATTATGTAATAAAATTGAGTTGTATCCTTAGCAACCACTATAGGATAAACTTCATAAGTATATTTTGTTTTTATTTCCCCACATTTATCTTGAAGGAGTTCTAAAACTAATTCATTATTTCCACTTTCCGATTGATTATATGTATCATATCTAAAATTACACTTAGTATTTACACAATATCCAAAAGGGTTTTTTAAAATTAAACTATAAGGTTTGTCTAAATAGACTTCTCTGAAAGGATCACTCTCACAATCTTTCAATAGATAAGTAAACTCTTCTGTAACATAAACATTTCCATTTCTACTTATTTCATAAATTATATTTACTTCCCCAAGTTCATAGTATTTTGCGTAACTAAAGCTGAGTATTATAAGTAATAACAGAAATATTTTTTTCATACACTTCTATTTCAATTGCTAAGTATATAAATTTTTCATACTATTTTCTATTATGTCCTTAAAAAATGATGTTGAAGAGGTACAAATAGCTATAGACAAATATGAAGAACTCTTCTCTGATTTTGATATTTTACCTTATAAAAATCGTTCTATTTCATTAGATCTAAAAGAAGAACTTGAATCAAAAAATTTAGATTTCTCTAAAAAAATTCAAATTATATTCTCTATTCCTAAAATAGAAAGGAATGTAATACAAGAAAAAATAATAGTAAAACGACTAAACTCTTTTTTTAATACTAAAAACCTTCAATATGAAAGAAGAATATTTTCAAGAAGAAAAAGAGGAATAAAATATATTATAATGGGCATTTTTTTTATTACCTTAACTTTTATTTTTGAAATGTTTTTTACTGATTTATTTCCTCTTTATGTGGCAAATATAATTATGATTCTTGGATGGTTTGGTATTTGGACTGGTGTTGAAAAAATATTAGATGTACCACAAGAACTTTTTTCAAAAAGTCAAATGTATAATGGTTTTTCTAAAGCAAACATTAATTTTGTTGATGAAGAAAAAATTATTAAAAACTAATTTTTATTTTTAATATAATCACTTGAAATAAATGTTTTTTCTTTATTATACGTTGAAAACGAATATCTTGCCATATCTTCAAAATAACTATACAGTTTTTTATTTGTTTTTGTTTGTTTCATAACATTAATGGTGTTTTTTGCAACTCCCAATACAACAGCATATATTAAGTACTCTTCCCATAATTTAACGCTTTGTGGAGGATGTTCTTTCAACATACTATAATCAGTTATATATTTTTTGAAGTTTTTCCATTTAGCATTTATAATTCTTCCTTCTTTTGTCCATTTATTAAATAAAATATTATGTTCTTGTATTTCTGTTATAGAAAATACAAATCCCCAAATAAATACACTTATGAACATTAATAAAATGTCATATTTTTCCAACGAAGAGTTAAACAGCATTACAAATCCAAAAAAACCAAGAAAATAAACGGCTATAAAAGCTAATATTTTATTCTGTCCTTTATCATCTATATATTTTTCTATATCAATATGATATTCTTGTTCTGAAAAATAACTATTAAAAACATAATAATAATCTATATCATTATTATAATCCTCATTAAATTGTTTCATAGAAAAATTTTGAAACTCATATTTTTTCTTCAAAAAATCTAATACTATTTTATCATTAATATCTTTTTTTAATTTTTCATAATTGGGATTCAATTTCAAATAAACTTCATTTTCTTCTTCTCTCATTTCTAAATATTTTTTGTTAACAAAATCTAAAATTACTGATATGATTAATTCTCCGTGTTTCTCTTTTTCACATTTTCTTCCATTAGCAAAAAAGTAAATTTCTGATATAGTACTTTTACTTGGAGGATGTCTTTCATAAATAAATTCGTACCCAGTTTCATTCATATTCATTTCTTTACCATACATAAAATATGTTATAATTAAGAAAATAGACGGACTTATCATATAACTTATTGAGATTAAACTATATTTGCCTTCAACAATTATTTTTATAAGTGGAGAAAAATAAAATAATAAAATTACAATTATCAAAAGAACAATTAGTTTTCCTAACTGATTATGTTTTTCTTTTGAATACATTTTACATCTCCTTATGCTATTTCTTTTTCTTTATTAAGAGTAATTTTTTCTCCATTTATTAAATATTTTTTCTCTATTAATTCATCTATTAATATTTTACATTTAGCTTTAAATTTAGCGGACATTTTAGGTACATTAAATAAATTAGCGACATCTTTTGGAATGTCTTCTTTTGATATACTTATTGCAGTATCTACTATTAATAAAATACCAATTCTAATTTCAGGTTCTGTCATTTCATTTATGTCTCTTTCACCTTTAACATTTTTTCTTAAATTATAAAAGAATTTAGGCTTTTCAAACCATAATGTTTCTTTTTCCATAAATATTTCTGTTGAGGGTACATGAGTTGTAATTATTTCATCAAATCTTTTTTTACTTTTTACTCCTTCTTTAACTCCATATATATCAAATATTCTTTTCATTAAAAGTGTTTTAGTTATAGGAGATTCATTCTTGATAACTTCTTTTATTTTTGAAAAGAAATCAAATTCATAATATGTTTCTTTATCTAACTTTTTGTAATCTATATTAGGATATTCTTTTATTGCAATTGATAAATCCTCATCTTTAATTTCAATGGATTGTTTTTTATTTTCCTTTTTCATATCTTCAAGTTTAATTTTATTATCCATAAGTTCAAGTATTTTTTCAATTTCCTTTTCAGGGTTTAACATCCAATCATATGACCAAATTCTATGAACTTTCCATCCCATATTTTCTAATATTTCTGAATGAATTCTATCCCTGTCTCTAGTGACCTTTGAATTAATATACATTTTACCATCAAGTTGTAATGCCAATTTGTAAACGTTTGGATTTACAAAATCTTTAATTGCAATATCTATATTATAATCAGAATTACCTACATTTTTATCAATCTTAAAACCATAAGAAGTTAATTTTTCATACATTATTTTTTGTAATTCAGATTCAAAATTATGTCTTTTAATTATTTCAGATTCTTTTTTATTTGCATATTCCATATATTTTCTAAGTAAAATTAATCCTTCTGATTTAGTTCTACCCTCATTAATTTCACTTGGATTAATTGAAGAAACAATAGTAACTTTTTCTTTTGCCCTTGTAATTGCAACATTTAATCTTTTTTCTCCCCCTTCTTTATTTAAGGGACCAAAATTAAGTGAAAAGTTTCCTTCCATATCCCTGCCATAACCAACACTAATTATAATTGAATCTCTTTCATCTCCTTGTACTGTTTCAAGATTTTTAACGAAGAAACCATCAATGGTATCATCTAAATTAATGTATCTTAAATAAATTGGATTTTCAAATAAAAACATTTCTAATTCTTCATGTATACATTTTTGTTGTGCCATACTAAATGCAATAATTCCTAAACTCTTTTTTGGATTAGTGTCATAATGTTTTTTAATTAATTCAATTACTCTTCTTGCTTCATTTTTATTATACCTACTTTTTCCTCTATCATAAACACCATTATCCACATATTCATAATCAATTGCGAAATCATTAACTTTATTATTTGGGAAAGTTACAAGTGAGTTATTATAAAAATTATAATTTGAAAAGTTGATTAAAGATTCATTTTTACTTCTATAATGCCACTTTAATAAGTGATTAGGTAAGTAAGGTCCAATTTCATCTAATATACTTGTTGCTTGTTCTAAATCTTCTTCTAAATCAAGGTCTTCATTTACTTTAAAGAACATTGTTGGCGGTAATTGTTTTGAGTCTCCCACTACAATAACTTGTTTTCCTCTATATATTGAACTAATAGAATCTTCCACCATAATTTGTGATGCTTCATCAAATATCACAGTATCAAAATCCATAACCTCTGGATCTACATATTTAGCTACTGATAATGGACTCATCATAAAACAAGGTTTAATTAAGAAAGCCAAATTTTTAATTTCATTAAATAATTTTCTCATTGGCATATGACTTCTATTTTTAGCAATTTCTCTTTTTAAAATTCCAATTTCAGAACTTCCAGAGCTTAAACTTATTTTAGGTTTTTTAGTTTCAATTTGTTTGATTATAGAATTTCTTGAATAATACATATGTTCTTTATCCGCGTTCACGAATTTTTTATGAACCATATCTAAATATTCTCTACTCTTTTTAACTAAATCTAATCTCATTCTGAACAAATATTCTTGCATAAACAATTTTTCAAACAATTCACTTACTTTATAATTTCTCTTTTCATCTTTCGTTGCCTTTTCAAAAATTAATTTTAAATCACTATCTAACTTATCTAAAGTGTTCTTAAATTCAACCCATTTTGATATTTCATTTGAATTTTCTTCTATGTTTTTAAAACGTTCATCTAATTTATTCCATGATGCTCTCAAGAAATATTTTTCAACAGCTTGAACTTCAAGGAAATCTGTTATTTTAAGATAATAATTCATGAAGTTGTCCACACTTTTTACTGTTTTATCAAATTCTTTTTTATAATCATCAGTATTTTTTACAAGTGTTTCAATCAATCTTGAATTAATTATATTTTCTTTTTTAAGTTCTTTTATCCAACTTATTATTTCTTTTATTTCCTTTACATTAACTTCCTTAATATTTAACATTTCTTTAATTCTCTTTTCTTCTTCTTTAATTTCTACCTCTAATTTTTCACAAGTTTTATATTGTTTTAAATCTTGTAAAATGTTCTCATAATTGAAATGTTTTTTATCTCCCTTGTAATTCTTTTTAATTATTTTTTCAGATCTTATATAATTACTATCCACTATTCTAAAAAGGAAAAATGAACTTGCATTAGAAATGTTTGAATATATTTCTTTAAACATTTCACTTTTAAATAATTCTATATTATATTTTTTTTCAAAATATATTTTCAAGGCTTTTATTTCCTCAGTTTTTTTATCAAAGTTATCAAATATTTCTGTTCCTCCCTCATATGTAAAAAATTCACGTGTTAAGTTATTAGAAGGTTTAGCCAATAATAAATCTCTTTTTTTGTTTAAAGTTCTAAAATCTTCAACACATGTAAAATATAGTCCCAAATTCTTTTCAATATTATCGAGGTCTATTTTCATATATTCAATATTTTCGAGAGCAGATTCACAATTTTCCTTTAATCTTTCTCTTTTAATATCTGTAAATTCATTGTACAATTTGTTATTAATATACCTTAACAAATTAGTATTATACTGTTCTATTTGTTTTTCATAAAAATCAAGTTCTTCAAAAACCACAATATTTTTTCTATAATATTCATAATCAGTTTTCAAGTTAATTTCCATATCTGCAAATTTAATATTACTATGTTTTGAAAGTATTCCTAAGACTTCATAAGCATTTAACTCAATTTTACTTTCAATTAATTCTTCTCCATATTCTCTAAGTATTTTTCTATTTTCTTCAAGTGTTTCTATAATATTCTTTTCAATTTCATATATTTTATTATCACTTAATGCTCTATCAAATTGTTCGAGAACCCATTTTTTACCTTTAATATTTGCGTTATGTAATTCAAGTAAATAATGACCTATCCCCGTTTCATTTAATCTTTTTTTAACTACCTCAAGTGCAGCAGATTTTTCACTAACGAACAAAACCTTTTTACCTTCTGCTAATTGTTGAGCTATGATGTTGGCTATAGTTTGACTTTTTCCAGTTCCTGGTGGACCTTGTAAAACAAAACTTAAACCATTCTTAGCGGCAATTATTGCTTCCTTTTGGCTTGAATCTGCATCTAAAACATACAGATTCTCTTTCATATTAATTTTATCAATTTCTTTACCGTGAATTATTTTAGTATAATCATATTCATATTTTTCTCCTGCTATTGCTTTAATGATTGGATGATTAATTATAAGTTCTTTATTCCTACTCAAATCTTGATACATTGATAATTTTTGAAATGAAAATATACCAAAATAAATTTCATTTTTTGTAACTTTCCAATTATATTTTTCAACTTCCTTTTGAATTTTTTCAAAAAATAAATCAAGTGTTTCAAAATCTTCTCCTATGTCTAAATTGTTTTGGTATATTAATTTTTGTCTCAAAGCAGGGTTAATTTGTATATCATCTTCTAAGAAATATATTACATAAGGTAATTTTTCTTTTTCAATTTCCTTTCTTTTTTCAATTTTAATAGGCACCAGAATTAAAGGAGCTTTAATTTTTGTATTTGTTTCAGAATCTTCATATTCTAAAAAACCAAATGTCATATACAAAGTGTTGATTGTTTGTTCCGATAAACTTTCTTTACTACTCAAATATACGTTATATAACCTATTTTTAGCTTCCTTTTCCGACAAGTTTACATTATAAACATTAGTTTTTTCAGAGTTAATTGCTAATGATAATTTTTTATTTTTATTGACAATCAAATCATAAATATTATGGAATTCATTTTCTTCTTTTATAATTAAAGGTATGACTGAAGATTTTTCTTTGAAATTTATAAGTTTATTTTTTAGAGATATATCAAGTAATTTTCCTTTCCAGTATTCTAACTTTTTATTAAGTATTTCATTAGTTCTATTAACTCCATCTCCACTCATAAAATAGTATTCTGCTGATAATTATTTAAATTAAGTTTTTCGAACGAAAGGTTAAAATATAAATACTTAAATAATATACTGAAAGGTGATTTATTGAAGAATGTATTAGCATTATTGTTCATAAGTATATTTATGTTTGGTTGTCTTGCACTACCTGAAGAACAACCTCCATTAGCCAATGAAACTGAAGAGGAAATTGTTATACCTATTATTGAAGAAGAAAAAATAATTCCTGAAATTAGGTTTATAGATTATCCGTTAGAGTTAAACGCTAAAGAAGGAGCAAAGTTTGTAATTGAAGTTAAAGAGGTTAATAATGTAGCAGATAAACTTTTCGTTTATGTGTGGGATAAATCTACAAGTCCTTCCAAATACCCTATGGATTATATTTACTCAAGTGATTCTTTTGTTCAATCCACTTCTAAAAATAACAATTATGAATCTTATGTTGTTATTGATGCTCCAGGTAAGTATTATGCTCGTGGTTTAATTGTATTTGAAGGAGAATATTATTGGAGTGAAGAAGCTGTTTTGAATGTTTTAACTGAAGATGGTAAAAATGTAAGAACATTTAATGTTGAAATTTCAGACACAGATTTAATTCCAAGTAATATTGATGTAACTAAAGGAGATATTGTGGTTATTAACTTTAAAGCAGGTGAAAATTCACATCCAAATGGTGTAAGAATATTAAGTCCTGGATGGAAAGATTCTCCATCATTAAAACCCAATCAATCATTTACCGTTGAATTTACTGCAACTAATTCATTTACTTATAGAATGTTTTGGTTGGCTGGTAATCTATTGAAAGCAACAGGAACGGTTACAGTTAATTAATTTTTTCTTCTTATTTTATTTATGTATATTTTATTTGATTTAGATGGAACTTTGACAGACACTGAACTTTTACATAATAAGGCAGATGAATTCATACTTAAAAAATATAATATTGACTTTAAAGAAGAATTAAAAAAAGGATCTTTCAAGTTAACTGAAACAACGGGTTTAAGACAAATGGATGTTTTTGATTTATATATCAAGATTTTTAATTTGAATATTACTTCTCAAGATTTTTTACAAGAAAAAATTAATTATTTTAAAAAATCTAAAATTAAACTTTTAGATAACATCAAAAAAGTACTAAAAGAGTTAAAAAAAGAACATACTTTAGTTATTGTAACTTCAGGACATTCCTCACTTGTTAATTTAACTTTAGAAAGATGTAATATTAAGAATTATTTTGATTTTGTTATAACAAGTAATGATGTGAATGAAGGTAAACCTTCACCTATTCCTTATGAAACTGCAAGAAAAAAATTAAATGTCCCTAAAGAAGAATGTATAGTGGTTGAAGATTCTCCTAATGGTGTAATTTCAGGTAAAAGAGCAGGCATGATTACTATAGGTGTGGTTAACACTTTTAGTGCTGATTTGTTAAGGGAGGTTAATGCCGATTATGTTTGTTTAAACCCTTTATTTATACTTAACACTGTTAATTGGATTTCAGGAAAATATGAACATAAAATTGAAGGTTCTTTAGTTGATGAATTAAAGGGAAGAGGTATAGGTTATCCAAAAAACAATTCATATTATGTTGACATTTTACAAGCAGCTTATTTAACTGAACTTAAAAAAATCAAATCCGATGCACTAAAAAAGGTAAACAAAGATAAATTTCTTAAAGAAAGATATTTGGTTTTCAAGGATTTAAGAGATAAAATACATGTTTCAAACTATGTTCCTTCTGAAGATTTATTTCTTGTTCATGAAAAAGGCATGATGCCAAAAAATTCTCAAAGTGAATATGTTGTGATTATTTCAGAAAATTTAAATTGGGAATACTTAGAAAAAATAAAAGAATATTCTCGTAAAGTTAGAAAGGATTTAATTGTAGCTTCAATTAGAAATAATAATTTAATTGATTATTATAAGGTACAGGAGGTTATTATGTGAATTGTCCATTTTGCGATGATTTAGAAAAACAAGAAACATTAGTTCATAAAACTAAATATTCACAGGTTGCAATTAATTTACATTCCCTAAAGAAAGGCCACTTGATGGTAATGCCTCTTAGACATGTTGAAAAATATAATGATTTAACACAAGAAGAAGCAAAAGACATGTTTGATTTAGTTGAAATTTTTTCTGAAATAATAAAGAAAACATATGGAGATTACCCCATAATCACAATAAACCCAATCAATGGTCGTTCTCTTCCTCATCTACACATTCATTTAGTTCCAACAAAAATTAATACTAGAAGTTATATTTCCTTAACTGATAAGGTTCCCGAACGTGAGGAATTAACAAAAGAGGAAATTATTGAAATTAAAAATAAAATAAACAAATTTCTTTAATTTTACAATCTTCGCATTTAGGTTTTTTCTTTAAACAAATTCTTTTACAATGTTCCACAAGTAATGCATGAATTTCATTCATTTTCTCATATTTCATTTTTTTCTTTTGTTCAATATTAATTCCTACTCTTTCAAAAACTCTTTTTGTATATGTATCCATAACCCATACAGGTTTTCTATAAGCGTAAAGTAAAATTGAATCTGCAGTTTCATCACCAATTCCCCACAAATTTAACAATTCCTTTCTTTTAGGTGTTCTCCCTCTAAGCGAAATAAAAAAATCACAAAAAATAATTATTTTTTTATATTTCTGATTATAATACCCTGCTGGCCTTATACATTCTTTTACTATTTTTTCTTCACTTTCCAATATTTTCTTTGGACCCAACAATTTTTCTTTATTCAAATTAATTAACGCTTTCTCAACGTTAGGCCAACTTGTATTTTGTGTTAATATTGCACCTAAACAAATCTCAAATATCTCTTTTTCATTTTTTGGAAATCCATATTTACCTGGATGATACCCATTAACACTTCCTGTTTTAGTGGGATTTATTCCCTTATAATTAATAAGCGGCCACCAACCTTGTGGCCCATATTCTTTATACAATTTATTGTATATAAAATCAATTTTATCCAAAGATTGCACCAAAACCACTTTGAGCTTTTTCCTCTTCTTCTACAATACTTTTTACGATTTCATTAACTTTTCCTTGTTCAAGAGTTTCAAGATTTTCAATATCTTTAAGTTTTTCTTTAGAATGTTTAACAAATTCTTCACTTACATTTCTAATTACAATAAGTGTATGTTTTTCAATTCCGTACTGTTCCCCATCTTTAATTATATATCCTGCTTTTGCGAAAGAATATTCTCCATACTTATCTGCATCCATTATGTTAATTGCTGCTACTTTATGTTGGTTGGGTATTTTGTATATAATATTCATATTTTATAATGAAATAGTAAGCTTTTTAAACATTAATATTTAATCATAAGCCATGGAGATTAAACCAAGGAAAGATAGAAATCCAAATGTTAAAGTTATAACAAAAAAATATATTTCAAATCAATCTAAAGAATTCAAAAATTTATTTAGTGATACGAAAATTTTAGCAATTGAAAATAATGATTTACATTTAAAATATTACAAATCATTACTCCCTAATTGTGTTTTATGTAAAACACCAGCGGAAGGATTAAGGCAATTAAGAAATGAAAAATTTGATGTTGTAATTTTAGATTACTTTTTTAAAGAGAAAAATGGAATTGAATTAATAAATGAAATTAAAAAAGAATCTTTAAATTCTGAAATTCAATCGTTATTAATTACAAATGCAGAATCGGGTTTGAATTATAAAACATTAAATTATTTCGATAATTTCTTATTTAGACCAGCTAAACCAAAGGAAATATATGAAAAATTACAAAACTTATTATAAAATATATGTAGAAAAAGAGCCTCAGATGGGATTTGAACCCACGGCTTCGTCCTTACCAAGGACGCACTCTACCGTGCTGAGTTACTGAGGCTGGCCTTTTTCGGTTGCTTCGCATATCCTAAAAATCCCAGGGAAAAAGACACATTGGCCTTTTTCGGTTGCTTCGCATATCCTAAAAGATAAATTCATTTAAACTATAAATATTTAAAAAATGTTTCCCTTATTTTATTTATATGTATTCCGATAGGGTCCAAGAAGCCATTAATTTTGTATATGAAAAACATTCAGGCCACTATAGAAAAACTTCAAAAATCCCTTATATTGTTCATTTATTTGATGTTATGTTTATCCTCTATTATGAACGTGAAAGAGATTCCTCTATTGATGATGATGTTATAATAGGAGGGCTTTTACATGATGTCAATGAAGATGTTAATGTTTCATTTGATGAAATTGAACTTAAATTTGGTAAAAAAGTTCGCGATTATGTATTTAATGCTTCTGAACCTGAAGATTTAAGAAAGAAATGTATTTGTAGAATTGATACTTGGAAGGAAAGGAAATTACATACAATTAATCATGTAAAAGATCTAAATAAGAATGGTAAATATTTACTTTGTGCGGATAAATTATCTAACTTAACTTCTATTTTAAATGATCTTTCTTGTTTAAAGGAAGAGGAAAAAATATGGGGCAAATTTTCTGTTCCGAAAGGGGAAGTTAAATGGTATTATTTTTCATGTATTAAAGAATTAAGTGAAATAAAGGAAAGTTTAATGTACAAAAAAATATGTTATGTTTATTCGCAAGTTTTCAAAGAAGAAATAAACTAATTATTCCAAGTAATATAACAAGTAAACCTAAAATTAATGTAACGTTTTGGAAACTATACTTTTTACTTAATTCAATCAAATAATTTATTGAAATGTAACCCACAATTGCGGAAGTAATCATACTAACAATCATAGGCCCGGTAATTGTAAAAGTTCCTTTAATTAATGGAAATGCAAATTGTGCTAAAAACACAATAGGTATACTCATAATAAAACTTAATTTGAATGCTTTCTCAATTGAATACCCTTGTAAAAGCAATGTTCCTGTAGTAATTCTACTTCTACTTATTCCAGGTAATACGGCCAACCCCTGCATTATTCCCACAACAATTGAATCTCTGAAATTCACTGTTTCTTTCTTTTTAATTTCCTTTACTCTTTGAATTCCTGAAATCACTAATAAGAAAAATCCTATAAACAACATAAATATATTCTCGTTTATTTCAAAGTTAATTGCAAATAAAAGTAATGGTAATGCAACAATTCCAGAGAAAAATGTAGAAATAAAAAGAAAATAAGTTAATTCACTTATTTTAATTATTGAACAATTTCCTCTCGTGTTAATTATTATTTTCAAATTCTCTATTATTTCTTTTACAATTTCTACAAGTTCATTTCTAAAATAAATTATTGCAGAAACAAGTGTACCTAAATGTAACCAAATAGCAAATTCAATTCCCTGTTCAATGTTCATCCCAAGCAAATATTTAGAAAGAATTACAATAAATGCCTCCGAACTTACTGGTAACCATTCAAAAATGCCCTGAACAATTCCAAACAATATTGCAATTAAATAATCCATTTTTTCACGTCATAAATTATTGTGGATATGCTTCTTTTATAAGTTTTTTCATTTCATCAGATTCAAAATGTTTTCTTAAAGGTTCAAGTATTTCTATGAAATATCTTGCAGTATTACTTTTCAAATCCATAGGATGTATTTTCTTTTCCACAAACATTTTTTCTAATTCTTCATAATTATTAAATTCAACATTTCCTCCAAATTTTTCTGGCCTTTCAATTTTAAATTTCTCATTTCTTCTTTCTAAAATTGGAAAAATTGAATATTTAATTAATGTTAAAACCCCATTCTCTTCAACTACTCCCTCAGGACAATATGCTTTGTTAAATTTATTTTTAATTTCTTTTTCATCATCTAACAAATCAATTTTAGAATTTACATCCGAGGAACTCATTTTACCTCCACTTAAACCGGGCATCATGACGTTCATCAAATGTATTCTTTTCTTATAATCTATCTTAGGCAAATATTCTCTTGCGAGCATAAATATTTTCCTTTGATCTACTCCACCAAACTGCGCATCTACTTTCAAATATTCTTCATCTAATGCTTGTAAAATAGGGTAAAGTAATCCACCCATTTTAGGTGATTCAACCTGTTTAACAACTTCTGCGCCCGCCTTTTTAGCGTCATGTTCGCTAATTAAGGAACTCATCTTATACATATCTAATGTATATTCCTTACTCAATTGCATTTCCGTTCCTTTAATAAATTTCAATTTGTTAACATTTACTCCAATACACTTAATTAATTCTTTAATTAAATGTTCATAATACATCGTTCTCTTATCAAGCAAATCCCATGGTGCTTTCATATTATCCAAGTAAGCATGTAAATCTGCAAACAAAATTGTAACCTCACAATCTGCTTCAAGTAAATCTGCTATTTTATTCATGGGAACGAAGTAACCTAAATGTGGTTTTCCTGTGGGTGCTGTTCCCCAATACACTTTCAAATTTCTTTTTTGTAATATTTCTTTAAGTTCATCTTCACCGACAACTTCCTGAAGATTTCTTGTTATCAATTGAAATTTAGTTTCACTATCCATGAAATAAATTAAGTTAATTACGTTTATATTTGTTTTTCAATTAATATTTGATAATGATTATTGTTTTTGAAGGATTAGATGGTAGTGGTAAAGGAACACAAATTAAGATGTTAAAAGATAAACTTAAATGTTCCGTTCAAAATTATCCCGATAGAACAGGAATTTATGGTTACTTATTTGAAAAAATTTTAAAGAAGAAAATCAATGTTGATATGAGTGGTTATGAACTTCTTCCAATGTTTTTAATGGACATGATTAAGGATAAAAGTAAGTTAGAAAAGTATAAAGGTAGCGAAACAAATCATATAATTCTTGATAGGTATGCACATTCAACTTTGGCATATCAAACTGCTCAAGGTATAATTTACGAGAAAGGTAAAGCAATGATTGAGGAGTTTGAGTTAATTGAACCTGATATATTATTCATTTTAGATGTTGATCCTTCTGTTTGCATTTCTCGAATTGAAGGTGAGAAAGAACTTTTTGAAAAGGAAGAATTTCTTAAAAAGGTAAGGAAAAATTACATAAAGATTTATGAAGAATGTTTCTTTGCAGATGTGGTTGTAAGTATAGACGGCCAACAAGATCTTGAAACTGTTCATAGTACTATTCTTGCAATTCTTAACGATTACGGCGTGTGAATATATTTAAAAAACCATCTTGTTTAAAAGATAGGTTTAAATACTTTTACACTAAACTTAGTGTAAGGGTGTGTAATATACACTACTAGGAGTGTTTTTAATGAAATGTCCATTTTGTAATTCAGAGGAATTAAGTGTTCTTGAAACTCGTGAATCTCAAGACAATCGCACAAGAAGAAGAAAGGAATGTGCTGGTTGTGGCAAGAGATTTACTACTTATGAATACATTGAAACTCTTGAAATGATGGTTAAGAAGAAGAATGGGAGTTTACAACGATTTGATTCTGAAAAAATAGTAAAAGGATTACAAACTGCATGTGAAAAAAGACCAATCTGTTTTGAAAAAATAAAAGAAATGGCAGAAGATATTAGGCTTTCTTTAATGCAAGAAGGTAATGAAGTAGTGGATAGTTCGCGTATAGGTTTAATGGTCATGGAGAAACTTAAGAAGATAGATAAGGTGGCATATATACGTTTTGCGTCTGTATATTTTTCTTTTGAGGATCCAAAAGATTTTTTAGACATGATAAGGAGATGAGTTTATGAAATTAGTAAGGAAAAGAGACGGTAGGCTTGTTGATTTCAACAAGGAGCATATAGTTGGGGTAATTTGGAAAGCTGCACAAGCTGTTGGTGGTACTAATCGGGAAAGAGCAGAAACTTTGGCTGCTTTAGTTATTGAAGATTTAGTGCAAAGGTTCGGTGAAGAAGGAGTTCCAACAGTTGAAGAAATTCAAGATGCAGTTGAAAGAATTTTAATTGAAGAAGGTCATGCAAGAACAGCTAAGGCCTTCATTTTATACAGAAAACAACATAATGAAATGCGTGAGATTGCAACTCTCATGGGTTCAAGTGAACTTATTGATAAATATCTGAATTTAGAAGATTGGAGAGTAAAAGAAAATTCTAACATGGCCTATTCCTTACAAGGTCTTAACAATCACATTGCTTCAACTGTTATTAAGAAATATTGGTTGAACAGGATTTATCCAAAAGAAATTGCAGATTTACATGAAAAAGGAGATTTTCATTTACATGATTTAAATTCTCTTAGCGCATATTGTGTAGGTTGGGATTTAAGAGATTTACTTATGGTGGGTTTCCGTGGAGTAAGTGGTAAAATTGAAAGTAAACCACCAAAACATTTACGTGCAGCGTTAGGGCAAATTGTAAATTTCTTTTATACATTACAAGGTGAAGCCGCCGGTGCGCAAGCGTTCAGTAGCTTTGACACGTATTTAGCTCCTTTAATAAGGTATGATAATTTAAGTGAAAGTGAAGTTAGGCAAGCATTACAAGAATTTTTGTTTAACATGAATGTTCCAACACGTGTAGGTTTCCAAACGCCTTTCACTAATGTAACTTTAGATTTGAAAATCCCTAAATTTATGAAAGATGAACCTGTAATTCGCGGTGGAAAATTAATGAATGAAACTTATGGTGAATTCCAAAAGGAAATGGATATGTTCAACAAAATTTTCGCAGAACTTTTAACTGAAGGTGATGCAAGTGGTAGGGTGTTTACTTTCCCAATTCCAACATATAATATTACTCAAGATTTTGATTGGGAATCACCTGTTTCTGAGAAGGTATTTGAGATGGCAGCCAAGTATGGTATTCCTTATTTCTCTAATTTCATTAATAGTGACATGAATCCTGAAGATGTTAGAAGTATGTGTTGTCGTTTAAGGATTGATAACAGGGAACTTAACAAGAGAGGTGGTGGATTATTTGGTGCCAATCCATTAACAGGTTCAATCGGTGTTGTTACAATTAATTTACCACGTATAGGTTACCTTTCTTCTAACGAAGAACAATTTTTTGATAGGTTAACTTATCTTATGGATTTAGCAAGAGATAGTTTGGAGAGTAAAAGAAAAATAATTGAAAGGTTTACTGATTTCAATTTGTATCCTTACTCTAAATTTTATTTGAAATCTGTTAAGGAATCGGTAGGTAGTTATTGGAGAAATCATTTCGCAACAATTGGTATAATAGGTATGAATGAAGCCATAATTAATTTGTTAGGTCCAGGTGAAAATATAACAACACCTAAAGGTAAAGAATTTGCAATTAATGTAATGAAATTCATGCGTGAAAGGTTAATGTTATATCAAGACCAAACAAATAACATTTACAATTTAGAAGCTACACCTGCTGAAGGTACAACTTACAGATTAGCACGTTTAGATAAGAAGATGTACCCTAATATAATTGTTGCAAATGAAAATGAATTACGTAATGGAGCAAAACCATTTTATACAAATTCATCACAGTTACCTGTTAATTATACTGATGATATATTTGCAGCATTGGACAACCAGGATTCATTACAAACGCTTTACACTGGTGGAACTGTTTTCCATATTTTCCTCGGTGAAAAGGCACCTTCTGTGAAATCAACGGCTATGCTTGTGAGAACTATAGCCAATAATTACAAGTTACCTTATTTCACTTTAAGTCCAACTTTCAGTGTTTGTAAATCGCATGGTTACTTAAGAGGAGAACATTCAAAATGTCCTTCTTGTGGTGAAAAGTGTGAAGTGTACTCCAGAATTGTAGGTTATTTAAGACCAATTGAGCAGTGGAATGATGGTAAGAAGAGTGAATTTGAAATACGTAAAACTTTTGATCCCGTTTTCAAAAAAGATTTAGGTATTGAACATCAAACCATTACCATAACAGAACCAACAAATAATTAAGGTGTGATATTATGGTGGTTTTTGGAGGTGTGCAAAACGTTTCACTTATAGATTACCCTGACAATGTTACTATGATTTTTTTCACTGTTGGGTGTAACTTTAGGTGTCCGTTTTGTCATAACCCCGATTTAATTTTTAATGCTCAAAACATTTTTGGAAATGAAAAAGCATTTGAATTAATCAGAGCAAAAAAAGGGTTGATAAACTCAGTTACTATTACTGGTGGTGAACCTACTTTACATAAAGATTTGCCTGAATTTATAAGAAATGTAAAAGAGATGGGATTTAAAGTTAAATTAGATTCAAATGGTTCCTCCCCTTCAATGTTGAGGGAATGTATAAATGATTTAGATTACATTGCGATGGATGTTAAAACTTCTCTTGATAAATATAAATTGGTAGGGTATACTGAAATTGAAAACATAAAGGAAAGCATTCAATTAATTATGGAAAAAGCAAAAGATTATGAATTTCGTGCCACTTTAGCTCCAGGTATAATTAATTTGGAAGATTTAAATGAAGTAGGGAAATTGGTAAAAGGTGCAAAAAGGTTTTATTTACAACAATTCAGGCAAGGTAATAATTTAGATAAAAACTTTAACCCCGAACCTTACACACAAGAGCAAATTAATTTGTTCAAAGAAGTACTTTCAAATTATGTGGATGAGGTTGAACTGAGGATTTAGAATTTAAATTATTATACGTTCATATTATATTATGAAAAAAGTTCTCTTTATACTTTCTTTGTTCTGTTTTGTTTTATTCTCGCAGACCGTTGCACAGGTTGCAGTTCAATATATTGAACCTGCCGAAACTTATATTTTAACTGAAATAAGTGCAGGTGGAAATAAATATTGGATTGTTAATATTGCAGGTCAAGATGAATTGTTAATTGATTCTACTCCAAAACTAATTCAAGATAAAACTGAGATTACTAATGTTTTTGTAACAAGGTTTGAAGAGGAATCTATGATTCAATATAGAAGAGAACAGGTAAACGATTTCTTATTACAATTTAATGAATCACAATATCCTAATAGGAAAACATGTGAACAATATACTGGTGTAGATAAAATGCCTTGTTATGATAGGGATAGTTGTTTGAAAGCATGTTATGCTGTACCTATATGTTCTATGATTAAAAGTGAACCTTTCATTTACACAATATTAGATTGGAACACTGCTAAGGATGAAGTTGATGAATCCCTTAACGAAGTTTTAATTGATTTAGAAAATGCTAAAACTATAACTGATTATTCTAATTTAAGAAAATCAATTAATTCTCTTGAAGATGATATGGAAGAAGTAGAAGAAAATGGTTTATATTCCGTTTATGGTTTTTGTAAAGATATGGATATTTCTTATGTTTCATTGGATTCTGCAAAGAGTATTATTTTAGATATTGAAAGTTCTTTATCAAGTGAGAGTTCCATTAGACAAAAGGCAAATTCAATTTATGATGCAACAACTGAAAGAGTTAATTTCATAAAAAATAGACCTGCTTTATATACTGAGATCCATGTTAAGGTTTTAGATTTGTTTAATGAATGTGAAACAATTTATAAAAATTCAAAGGTTTATGATGAACCTATTGAAATTAAAATAGCTACTGCTTCCGTTTATGTTGATGATATGCTTGCATCAAAAAATCAAGGTAATTATAAAATCGCAATTGAAAAGGGTAATTCGTATTATTCTACATTATCAAAACTTAAAATAGACATCAACACTTTAGTTGTTAAGAGAAAAGAAGTTGATTATGAAGCTAATAAAGCATTGGAAACGTATGAGAAGGGATTACCTGTTCTTAAAGATACGAAATATGATTCTAATTTAACTTCAATTAAAAATGAAATTGAAAGGGTAAAAGGAATTCGTATAGTTTCAAATGAATTAACTTATTATAAAGGAAGAATGATAGAATTTGATGAGAATATTAAAGATATGGTTTCTGATTGTGCCTTGAACGGTTGTGAAAAAATCGTTGAAGTTGAAGAAGAGGATAAATTAAATGAAACTGAAAATGAAGATTTAAATGAAACTGAAGATGAAATAGTTGAAGAAGAAGAGATAATTGAAGAGGAAAAAGAAGTTGTTTTATCTCCAATTGATTCTTTCATGAATACAGTAACTTCCATAATAAATAACATAATCGGAAGGATTTCAAAGTTGTTTGGTAATTGAATATGAGATGATAAAATATGATTAATATATATTTTTCAAAAAAACAAATTATTGGATTTAAAGGAGCTGAACCTGATTTAGGTGTGAGGTTAGATGTAATTTTAAAATATCTAAATAATTCTGATTTAAAGTTTAAATTAATTCAACCAAATTCTGCATCTGAAAATCAATTATTACTTGCACATAATGAGCAATATCTAAATGAATTAAAAAACCCTGAAAGGATAAAGAAATATTTTCCTGAAGATCCAATTACTAAAGGAACTTTCACTGTTTTAAAACTTTCAGCAGGAAGTGCAATTGATGCTTGTGAATATTCATTTAAAAATAAAAAATTCTCATTTGCTCTTACAAGGCCAAAAGGTAATTTTGCTGGCCGTGACTTTTTTGAAAATAATTCATATGTAAATAATATAGCTGTTGCTGTATTGAATTTACTTGAGAAAAATCCTAAACTTAAAATTTTAATTTTTGATTTTGATGCACATTTTTGTAAAGGTACAAATGATATTTTCAAAGATAATCCTAACGTTTACATAGTTTCTATTCATCAATTTGCTGAAACTGTTTTTCCTTACGTAGGTAAAGAAAATGAAAGTACTGAGCATTTAAAATTAATTGAAAACAGGTTATGGATTGATGATAATGAATTTTTGGAAAATGTACGTTCAAAAGTATTACCTTACATTGATGATATTAAACCTGATATGATTTGTGTTTCAGCAGGATTTAACATTTATTTTAAGGACATATTTTACGGAACAACTTCAAGTATACGTTCACCCAAAACTTTCAAAACATTAGGTAAAATATTAAACACAAAGGCAAGGGAAATTAATTCACCAATTTTTGCTGTTCTTGAAGGAGGTTATTGGACTGAAGATTTAGGTGAACTAGTTTACAATTTTTTGAAAGGGTTTGATGATTCTAAAAAAGAATTACCTGAAGTTTTATCTGAAGAAATGTCTCCATCAAAAACAAAAAAACAAATTAAGAAAAAAGTAAAAGTAAATAAAAAAGGTGTAAAAAATGTCATACTCAAAAAAAGTAAAAGAAAAGTTGGAAAAACAAAAAGTAAAAATAGGAAATGAAATTTCAATGGTGATTGGAAGTAAAGAATACAATGGTATTCTTCTTGATAATTCCGAGAAAGAATCAGACATTTTAATTGTAAAGTTAAATAATGGTTATAATGTAGGTTTAGAAATTAATGATTCAATTAAATTTATAGGTGAAGGTTATTCTTTTAAAAATAATGAATCTTCCGATAATTCTTTTAATGAGGATAATGACATTTCAATTTTAACTTTCGGTGGAACAATTTCCTCTAAAGTTGAATACAAAACTGGAGCAGTGTACCCTTCAATTTCAAATAAGGAATTTGTTGAACAATTTCCTGAGATAAACAATTTCGGTAAAGTTAATTTCAAAAATGTTTTTTCACTTCTTTCTGAAGATATTAACATTTCACATTGGAAAGAAATGGGTAAAGAGATTTACAACGAATTAAAAAATAATAAAAGTGTAGTTGCAACGCATGGTACGGATACTATGAGTTATTCTTCAAGTGCTCTCTCTTTCATGATTCAAAATCCGATTAAACCCGTTGTATTTACTGGTTCACAGAGAAGTAGTGATAGAGGTTCATCAGATAATAAGGAAAATTTACTCAATTCAGTTTTTTATGCTCAATCAGGTTTACCTGGGATTTATGTTTGTATGCACAGAAATTCAAATGATGGGCAAGGTGTTATTATAAATGGTGTTAATGCACGTAAGATGCACACATCAAAACGTGATGCATTTAAATCTATTAACGTACAACCTGTTGCTTACATAGATTACAAATCAAAATCTCTTGAATACGTTTCAACTCCGAAAAAAAATGAAAATGAAATGAAATTAATTGACAAATTCAATGAAAATGTTGCAATGGTTTATATTCATCCTGGGATTAAACCTTCTTTCATTTCAAAGTTAAGTGATTATGATGGTGTGGTTTTAATGGGTACTGGTTTAGGACACGTTCCAACAAACCCTTACAATGATAAAAAATCCCTTTCAATATTCAATGAAATTAAGGATTTAATAAATTCGGAAATACCTGTTGTAATGGCCCCTCAAACAATATACGGGCGTTTAAATTTAAATGTTTACACTTCTGGTAGAATGTTAAATGAAATTGGTGTGATTGGTCATTTATGTGATTGGACTCCTGAAACTGCTTACGTTAAATTGAGTTGGGTTTTAGGACAAACTAAAGAAATGAAAAAAGTAAAGGAGATGATGCACACTAACTATTGTGGTGAATTTTCAGAGCGTATAATTTATGAAAATGAAGAGGTTGAACAATAGTGTTTGATATTGATTTCTGGTTGAATTTGGGTGCTTTAGGTTTATTCATTGTTGCGTTCATTGAATCAGTTTTTTTCCCTTTACCTCCAGATATAATTTTAATTCCTCTTGCTCTTTCTTCTCCTGAAAATTCATTATATTTTGCTTTCATTACAACTTTAGGTTCTGCTTTAGGTTCAATTTTAGGATTTTATTTAGGTAAATTTTTAGGTGATAAAATTCTTTCAAAACTTTTTAGAAAGGAACAAATAATTAAGGCAAAAAATATATTTACTAAACATGGTTCATTTGGTGTTTTCATTGCAGGATTCAGTCCCATACCTTACAAGGTATTTACTATTCTTTCAGGAGCTATGAATTTTGATATTAAAAAATTATTTTTAATTGCACTCATTTCAAGAGGCATGCGTTTTTTCGCAGAAGCTATTCTTATATTACATTTCGGGCAAGATGCATTAACTCTTTTAAGTGAAAATTTTGAATTTGCAATTATATTTTCAACAATATTTTTTATATTAGGATATATAATATTTATTCTCATTAAAGATAAAGTGAAATCTTTTTATTAAGTTTAATAATATTTCTAATGATTTTTATTTATGAAAAAGCTACTATTATTTCTTTTATTTGTAGGTTTATTTTATGCTACTGATATGGAATTTCAAAGGTTAAGCGGAACTCCTATTCTTAATGCACAAGAAGATGTTCGTGAAACTTGTTTTGAATACGAAGTGGAAAAATTAACTTTTTGTACTGGGTATTACAATGATAAAATGTATTTCCGTTTTTACATTAAGGATTATACTTATTCTGCTAGTGATATGTTCAGGATATTTGTTGATCTTAATGCAAACAATCAAAATGATGCACATGAACCGTTAATTTTCATTAAACGTGATGAAACTGTTTCTGGGTATTCCTATGGAGCCATGGAATATTATGTAGATTCAGGTATAGGTAAATCTCTTCCCTGGGCAGGTGAATTAACAATTCCTTTTAACATGTTAGGTTTGGTAAGAGATTTAGAGGATAAAACAGTTTATGGTCCAAACATTACTGTATCTGCATATGATAGTACTTTAGGATTAATAGGCGATTTCCCAGCAGATTCTCCAGTGGGGCCATCATGGGCAAGAACACATTCAATTAATTATTGGTCCAACCCAAAATCTATTTCAATTTCAAAGGAAATTTTAGAAAATGTTGAGATGTATCCCCCTTACTCAAATGTTCAAATGATGAAAATAAAAGTAATAACAAATAATGAAGAAAATTATAAAATCACTAATTTGAAGATTCAAGCAACAGGAACTAATGCAAATGAACAAATAGATATAAAACAAGTAAATCTTTATTCAATAATAAATGAAAATAAACAATTAATTTCAACTCAAGTTTATGATGGTGATGATGGTTTAATTTCATTTGATATTGATGAAACAATTACTGGGGATTATATTGAATCTAGTCCATATTATTTCTTAGTTGAATATGTTATTTCAGATGATTTACAAATAGATTCACCTGCACCTGCAGTGTATTTTAATTTCAGTTTAGTTTCACTTTCAGCAAAAGGTATTTTTACAGATAAGAATCTTGTAGTTAATGGATTACCTTTGAATTCAATACTTTTATCTGCTCATGAATGTGGTGTTGATAATGATTGTGAAAACAATGAATATTGTAAAGAAGGGTGGTGTACATTAGTTGAACAAAAAAGTGATTGTGGTTATGTTTCAAATCATATGTGGATAAATTATGAATGTTGTAAAGATTCAGATTGTGTTGAAGGAATTTGTATTAATAATGTTTGTGTAATTGAACAACCACCACCAGAAGAAGTGCCACCTGAAGAAATACCTCCTGAAGAGGAACCACCAGTGAATGATGTTCCTCCCGAAGAGGAAGTTCCTCCTGAGGAAGAACCTCCATTTGAAGAGGAACCGCCAGAAGAAGAAATTCCAGTAGGAGATGAACTCATTGAAGATATAACTGTGAATGAAACTGAAGAGGAATGTATTTCTACGGGATGTGTAGACTATGTTTGGGAAGAATGTTTATGTCCTTCTAATTCAACAACAGGTGTGAAAAAAGGGGTTTGTATAGATTCATGTAATAATGCAAATGTTATTTTTGAAGAGTGTACTTGTATTTCCCCAGAACAAGAAAAGGAAAATGAAAATTCATTACTTCTTCCAGTTGTTGGAATTGTAATTATTTTTTTCATTTCATGGTTTGTTTATAAAAAATATTTCTAATTTTTATTCTTTTAATTTTACTATGGCACTTGCGACATCTCCTTCTTCTTTAAGTGCTTTAATTGCCTCTTCTCTTTTAACATTTGTTGCTTCCATAATTAAACTAACATCTTCTTCATTTATTGCTGTTTCTTCTCTAACTTTACCCGCAATTGTAAAATTCTTTTCGCCTTTCATGTCCATTTCAGTTATTGAAGGTTGTTCTATTATAATATTAGTACCATCTTTACCTTCTATAATAACTTTATTAGCATCAATCTCACGGGATTTGATTCCCATCTGTTTAAGCATTTGTTGCATTTGTCTTGGATTTCCTGGAAACATATTTTTCTCTTAAAACATGAAAATTTAAATAATTCCCCTTTTCAATAACTTTGTGAACAAATCCATAATGATTATTGCAGAGAAACCAAAAGTGGCTGAAAAAATAGCAACTTTTTTAGGGGATAACGTTAAAAGAAAAAATATAAAAGGAATTTCTTATTATGAAACAACTTACGGAAATGATAAATTAATTGTGGTAAGTGCAGTAGGGCACATATATTCACTTGAACAAAAAAGTAAAGGTTATGCAATTCCTGTTTTTGACATTGAATGGGTTCCCGCATACCAATCAAACAAACAAGCAGCGTACACTAAAGATTACATTGATTTAATTTCTAAACTTTCAGATGATTGTGACATGTTCGTTTCAGCGTGCGATTATGATGTTGAAGGTTCTCTTATAGGTTACAATGCTATACGTTTTGCCGCAGGTTCTGATACGGGTATGAGAATGAAATTCTCTGCATTAACTAAATCAGATATTGTTTCAGCATATGAAAACATGACTGAACTTGATTATAGTAATGCCATAGCAGGTGAAACGAGGCACATGTTAGATTGGTTTTGGGGTATAAACATAAGCAGAGCGTTAAGTCAATGTGCACGTAATGCAGGTTTAAGAAAAAATTTAAGTATTGGACGTGTGCAAGGACCTTCTCTTGACATTTTAGTTAAAAGGGAAAAGGAAATTCAAAAGTTCGTTTCAAAACCTTATTGGCAACTTTTTGCAGAATATAAAAAAGTACAATTTGTACATGAGAAGGAAAAGTTTTGGGATGAAAAAGAAGCAGAAACTGCATTAAAAAATTCTGATAAGAAAGGTAAAGTTGAATCATTACAAGTTAATGAATTTAAAGTGGCACCACCAGTTCCATTTGATTTAACATCATTACAGATTGAAGCGTACAGGGTGCACAGGTTTGCACCTAAAGATGTTTTAGCATTAACGCAAACTCTTTATGAAAGTTCAATGATAAGTTACCCGCGTACAAGTTCACAACAGTATCCCCCCTCAATTGATTTGAAATCTATAATTCAAAAGTTATCAAACAATCATTTATACTCAAAGGAAGCCAATTTCTTAATTCAAAATAATAAGTATAAACCTAACAATGGTAAGAAATCAGACCCGGCACACCCAGCAATTCACCCAACAGGTATACAAGTAAATGTAGGTGAAAGAGAAAAGAAGTTATATGATTTAATCGTGCGCAGGTTCCTTGCTTGTTTCGGTGACCCAGCAGTTAAACAATCTACTAAAGCTGTTTTGAAATTGGGTAATGAAAAGTACATTGGAAAAGGTATTGTTGTTTTAACTCCAGGATGGATTGAACTTTATGGTAAATATTATTCAGCTGATGAACAAACACTTCCAAAGTTAAAAGAAAAAGAAGAAATAACTGTTGACAAGTTAAGTAAAGAGGAAAAGAAAACTCAACCACCTAAACGTTACACTGCAACTTCCCTAATTAAGGAACTTGAAAAGTATAACTTAGGTACTAAGGCAACACGTGCAACAATTATTGATATTTTATTCCAACGTGAATATGTTAAATCTAAAAGTATTGAAGTTAGTTTATTAGGTATGGCCGTTCATGAAACTCTTTCAAAGTATTGTAAAGATATTTTAGATGAAAACTTAACACGTGAATTTGAAGAGAAAGTTGAGAAGATACAAGAAAATAAAGAGAAAGAGGAAAATGTAGTTAACGATGCCAAGAAAATAATATTGAAAATAATTGACGATTTCAAAAAGAATAGTGATAACATTGGTAAAGAGTTAAGAACTGCATATTACCAAAGTGAAAGAATGGAAAATTATGTTATGCCTTGTAATTTATGTAAAACTGGTAACTTAATTGTAAGGCCAACAAGGGATAAAAGAATATTCATAGGTTGTTCCAATTACCCTAATTGTAAAAACGCATACCCTCTTCCTTCCACAATCAAGAAGGCCACGTTTGTTGAGAAATGTCCAAAGTGCGGCGGGCCCATAATGACTTACATTTTAAGCAAAAGAAAAGTTGTCAAATGTGCCAATCCTAAATGCGTGTGATTACATATTCTGTGTATTCATTTCCATCCCAGGCATGTTTAGTTGTTTTATATTTCCATTCATTTCCCAAAATATGTTTAATTTTAAACGAGATAAAAGTATCATCCAATTTCTCATGTTCAACTCTCCCTTTTAACCCTGGAAATGGATCATCATAAAATTGGTACACTATTTTATTTTCTGTAATTTCCGGAAATTCTACTCTTAGCCCAACACTATTATCTCTTTCTGTTAAAACCCTAACAAAATCATTAACATTACCTTTTTCAAATCCCATTTTATCATATGTTGTTTTCAATCCTTTCTCCATAACTTTTCTAAAGATGTTAAGGGCCATTTCTTCCCCTTGTTCTTCTTTTAATACTATGAAGAGATTTTCATATAATCCAAAAAAGGCCAAGTTTTTCATATGTTTATTTCATTCGTAAAATATAAAAATAAGTGCGGATGCTCGTAAATACTTTGTATTTACGGCATGTTAATTCGGCGAAGCCGAATGGCATGATCATTTTCCAAAGGAAAATAGACATATTTTATGCTTCGCATAAAACATATCGGGAATTTCAATATAAGCACAACTGCCTACCTCCAAAGGGGGTAGGGGCAGATGCTCACAAACGCGAACGTTTGTGGCATGTCATTCGGATTTGCCGAATAGACAGATACTCGGGGGAGGGGGTTTCCCCCTCCCGCAGTATATTTGAACCCGAGCTTTAGCCTTTGACCCTTTTCCGACAAGTCCATGCTTATTCGGCTTCGCCAAATGGCACCCCTTATTGCCTTGCAAAAAGTGGAATTACAACTGCATAGGTCTTGGCGTAAAAGGGTTCAATCCCAAAATTCGACCAGAGGTCGAAGTATATTATAAAACGAAAAACAAGTGCGGATATCGGGAATTTCAATATAAGCACAACTGCATACCTCCAAAGGGGGTAGGGGCAGATGCTCACAAACGCGAACGTTTGTAGCATGTCATTCGGATTTGCCGAATAGACAGATACTCGGGGGAGGGGGTTTCCCCCTCCCGCAGTATATTTGAACCCGAGCTTTAGCCTTTGCAGGGTTCCGCCCCTGCAGGACGGGAAGGGGGATGCTCCCCCTTAACCCCCTAATGACCCTCTGACCATTTTTATAATTAATAATATTTTTACAAAATAAAATTAGTAAGTGCGGATGCTCGTAAACTTTGTTTACGGCCTCCTCATTTGCTTCGCAAATGCGGATATCGGGATGTTCATTTGATTTTCAAATGGCATGCTTATTCGCTATAAGCGAATGGCATGTTCGTTTTCCTTTGGAAAACAGACATATTGCTTTTCTTCGAAAATCAATATTTGAACCCGAGCTTTAGCCTTTGACCCTTTTCCGACAAGTCCAAATTACAACTGCATAGGTCTTGGCGTAAAAGGGTTCAATCCCAAAATTAGACCAGAGGTCGAAGTTATTTCTAATTCTTTGAACTTATAATTAGTCTATATTTATTTTCAAAAATAATTAGTTTCTTTTCCGTGTTCTCTCAAAATAAATATTTCACATTTTCGCCTCACGGAGGCGAAAATACCGGGGGTCTTAAAGGGGGCGGATGCGCCCCTTATATGCGGATATCGGGATTTGAACCCGAGCTTTAGCCTTTTCACAATACCTCAAGCCACCGCATGGGGGGTTGGGGCAGATCACTCGGGGAAGGGGGTACTCCCCCTTCCGCAGTGTTGGCAAGGCCATGTACTACCAGGCTATACTATATCCGCATGATATTACAGATTTTTTAAGTTCGAAAACTTTATTAAATTAAAGTGAGATTTCAGTTCATGGTAGAAGTACAAGTTAAAAATGAAGAATTTTCTAAAGAACAAATACAAATCATGCAAAAAGCATCAGAACAATTAAACACTATAATTCAAAAACAACCTAATTTAAAAGATCATCAAGTAACTATTGCACAAGAAAATGGCAAAATGTTTCTTTACATCAAAACAAATGATGGACAACCTATAAATGAAAAATTCGGAGAAGCATTACATAAAGCTGTATTAGATTTGAAAGGAAAAGAATTTGTCGCTGCTGGTATGGCCTTACAAAAAGGCGGTTGTGATGCTAAAGAATTTGATAGAGTTTCAAATGGTTCTACAAAATTAGCTTCGCCAGATATTTT